>CAMBWI010000058.1 GCA_945871445.1 Singulisphaera sp. GP187
ACTCGCGATACCTTTCACATCAATGGTGCATCGGTCAACACTCGTCACACTTCTCGCGCTGTGCGGCATTGTCACGCTCTCGCTTGTCGCGTCCGCATCAGCACAGGTTCACTATCACGATGATGGTCAACCTTGGAAACAACGCGCCACTGCCGGACCCGATGCAGTTGTGCCGGGATGGTTCTACAACCTCGGCATCACTGGAATGCGTGCAGAGTTGGTGGCTGATGATCCAAAGTCGCTTGTGATTCGATATGTATTTGCAGAGACGCCCGCAAGTGGTGTTGTTCTTGTCGGTGATAAAATCATCGGTGCGGGCAAGGAGTTGTTCAAAGAGCCGCATCGCAACGGATACGGCGAAGCAATCTTCGGCGCGAATGGACCGATCTTAGAATTTGCTGCAGCACTCGAAGCCGCGCAGAGTTCGCGTAGCGCGACTCCTGGAAAACTTGCGCTGAAGATTCTGCGCGATGGCAAGACGATGTCGGTTGTTCTCGATGTCGGCACCGCATACGGCGCATTCGCACCGAAGTATCCATCAGACTGCGCGAAGTCTCAGCGCATCGTCGCAGAACTGCTGGAATATCTGGTGAAGAATCAGAGCGCAGATGGTTCGTTCGGCGATCCTGTTCACGACACATTCGCACCACTGGCATTACTTGCAAGTGGCGACCCGCGATACTTGCCAGCAGTTGAGAAATGCGTGCGGCATCTTTGCCAGTCGACTCGCGCAGTCGATGAAGACGCGAAACTTTCGCTTCCAAACTGGAAATATATGTGCGCCGCGATCGTGTTGAGCGAGTATTACCTTGCCACGCGTGCGGAGTGGGTGTTGCCCGAATTGCAGGAGATTCACGATTACATCGCAGCGGGTCAGTACCTCGATATGTCGCAGATCAATCCAAAGGCGAAGGAGTCGCATCCCGATTCCTTTCCAAAGGGACCAATCGATTCGCACGGTGGATGGGGGCACAATCCTGGCTTCGAAGGCTACGGTCCGATCACAATGATTACTGCACAAGGTGCACTTGCTTATTCATTGATGGCACGATGCGGGATCACAATTGATCGCGCTCATCACGACGCGGCATACAAATTTCTGCAGAAGGGAAGTGGTGCCAACGGATATGTGTGGTATGGCGACAGTGTTGGTGGTGGCGCAGATGGATGGGCGGATATGGGGCGCACAGGTGCATCGGCAGTTGCGAATTTTCTCAGCCCGTATCCCGATGTCTCGTACCGCGATCGCGCGCGACTTCACTCGAAGGTGATCGGCATGCACCCGCAGAGTTTTCCCGACACGCACGGATCGCCAGCGATGGGAATGGGCTACACCGCGCTTGGTGCAAGCGTCGACCCTGCAAACTTTCGCAAACTGATGGACGCAAATCGTTGGTGGTTCGCGCTCGCTCAATGTAGTGACGGAACTTTTTACTATCAGCCCAATCGCGACAACGCGGGTTATGGCGATGACGCTCGGATGACTGCGTCGTCAGTGACAGCATTTATTTTGCTCATACCAAAGCACACGCTTGTGTTGACTGGCAAAGCGGTGAAAAAGACAGCGCCATCGACGAACAAAGGCGGGGGGCGTTAGCGTTGGGGTGGCTGTTTGGGAATGCATGACCAGGCGTGTCTACACCTGATACTTAACCGAAGAGTCCTTCATGGGACGCTTCGTTTTTCTTTGTGACTCACGCATCGTCATCATCATCATCATCCGCATCATCCGCGCGCGTCAAACCGCAAGCGCTGTGCGTTTGCCTTTGATGAAAACCAAGTGGTGATCAAGATGGTGCGTATAGATCGCGAGAATTTCTCCAAGCGTCACTTTGCCGCGCTGAGTGTGAATGCCACTGCGGGCGAACGCAGATGATTCAAGCGATCGCAGCCATTGTGCAGTGAATTGACGATTGGCATCAAAGAGATCAAGCGCTTGGGTGATCTCTGTTTTTTCAGCTGCTAATCGAGCGATAAATGCATTCTCGTCATACGCAACCAGCAGCGGCATTTCTTCCGCTGCAATTCGTCGCATGCGATGCGTCGCTGCCAGATCGCTGTCGATCATATGAACGATGACTTCTTGAATACTCCACGTTCCTGGAGCGATTTTTGTGTTCAGTTTCTGCTTGGAAATTCCTTCGACTGCTTTGCGAAGTATCGCTGCTCCATCTGCATACAAAGAAATTTGCGATTCAAATTCGGGTGCGTTGCAAAGAGTGGTCATCATTAAAGGCTATGCAATAAACTTAAAAATTGCCCATGCAAGTGCAGCTGCGATGAACGGTCCGACAACTGGTATCCACGCATATCCCCAATCGGATGATCCTTTGCCTGCAATTGGCAAGAGTGCGTGCGCAATTCTTGGAGAAAGGTCGCGCGCGGGATTGATTGCATATCCAGTTGTTCCACCAAGTGAAAGTCCGATTGCCCAGACGAGTATGCCGACGAGATATGGCCCGATGCCAACCGCAAGTTGTGGATCGATTTTTGAAAAGATTGCGCCGACACCAACTAGCAAGACCGTCGTGCCGATGATTTCGCTCATCAGATTTGCAGGAGTGTTTCGAATCGCTGGTCCAGTGCAGAACACGGCACGTTTGGCTTCTTTGTTTGCAGTTTCTTTCCAGTGCGGTAAATATTGAATCCAAACAAGCACCGCTCCAACAAATGCGCCTGCGAATTGAGCTGGGATCAAGATCAGTTTGGAAGTATCTCCGCTTCCAAAGACCGACCAAAGTGTGACCGCAGGGTTGATGTATCCATCAGGACTGCCGAATGCGCCGGCAACAAATACGCCAACCATCACCGCAAATCCCCAGCCAGCAGTGATGACAAGCCAACCAGAATTGTTTCCTCTGGTCTTGTTCAAAAGCACATTGGCAACGACGGCATCGCCAAGCAAGACAAGCACGAGTGTCCCCATAAATTCGCCAAGAAATGGTTGCATAGTGTGAAAGATATGCGAGTTGAATCAAATTCGCTTCTGACAGCAGAATCCGTCATTCTGTATTGGCTATGAGCGAAGATGACCCTTGCAGAAATGCAAGCATGACGCCAAATACGATGAAGGCGGTTCCAGAGATTGCGTTGAGCAATTTGCCACCCCGTGGTGATGAAAGCCTTTTTCGTACTCGCGCAGCAATCATTGCATACACAAGGTGAATGACGAGTATCAGCAGGGCGTATGTGGATGTGAGAATCGAAAACTGTAAAAAATAGTTCTCTTCTGGTTCGATAAAGTGCGGAAAAACGAAGAGGCAAAAGACAATCGCTTTGGGATTTGAAAATTGAAGCGTGAATGCTTCCAAGAATCGACGCATCCAATTTGCATCGTGCGCTTCAACTTGGCCAAATTGAAATGGAGGTGCAAGCCATAAACGCACTCCAAGATAAATCAGAAACGCTGCGCCAGCAAACTTGAAGAGCGTGAATGCAAGCGGCGATTTTGTGATGAACAAACCAAGGCCAGTTGTTGAAATTGCAGCAATGAAGACTATGCCCGCAGCCAAACCAAGAATTCCGGGCAAGGCCTTTCTTGCGCCATACCGAAGTCCATTCGTCAAGGTCATCACAACGCCTGGGCCTGGACTTGCCACGGTCAAAGCGGACACCATCAGATAGATCGGGAATAACTTCATAGAAGAAATCGAATCAAGAATATGCAATTGTGTATGAGAGTGTTGTGCGCAGAAAACTTCTGTTCAGATGACATATAGATGTATGAAGCTAAGCCCCAAATTGATAAAGTGAATACCCAATATCGCATCATGGATCATGCGGTACACGAGAGAGCAGCCTGAAGTTTGCGCTTGTGTTTTGTCTTGTCGACCTTGTGTTGATGGGTGGTGCGGCGTTCATGTCCAACTCGGTCACGATTATGGGCGATGTATTGCAGGAAGGAACGGACACGCTTTCTGTTCTCGCTGCATTTCTGACTATTCGCGATCTTCGCTCTGTATGCATGCATCGGCCATTACATTTGGGGGCGAAGTAAGCGAATTGTTTCGCAACAGCCATCAGCGAGCATGGAATCTCAAGCGCGTTGGCGCAAATCACTCGCCATATCGAATTCTGCTCGGATCAAGATCTGACAAAGTGGCGAGTTTGGAATTTCATCACTTTATCGCGACGAGTTTGGTTTCGAGCCAGTTCAATGCTTCTGAAGCAGGAGCGGGTCGAGCCCAGAAATATCCTTGACCAAACTCACATCCCATGCCTTGCAAGATGTCGGCTTGTTCTTGAGTCTCGACTCCTTCCGCGAGGGCAATCATGCCACATGCTGCAGCCATTCGAAGTGCAGCTTTGCAAAGAGCAGATCCACGTTCTCCATCTTGTAATCGAGAAGTAAAACTTCGATCAATCTTGATGTGATCAAATGGCACTTGCTGGAGGAGATTGAGGGAGGAGTATCCAGTTCCGAAATCATCAAGTGCAAGTTTGAATCCCATATCTTTTAGTTTTAGAAGCGCAGCTTGTGCTGGTCCTTGCGCATCGAGCCACTGCGTTTCAGTCACTTCGAAACAAATTTGCTCACAGGGCAATCCATATTCTCCAGCAATTTCAGCAACTTGAAAAGGGAAATCTTCCCGCATCAACTGAAGTATCGAAACATTCACGTTGGCGGTCATTTTCGCCTTGTCCAATTTCAGGCTCGACATGAATTGGCATGTTGAACGATAGATGCTCATTCCAATTTGATCGATCAGAGAATTCTCTTCAGCAATTGGGATGAAATCTGATGGCGGTATTGTTTCTTGAAGTCCAGTCAGCCGTGCGAGAGCCTCAAATCCAATCGGGCGACCTGTAGCAATATGAATTGTCGGTTGAAAATATGGAACGATGCGTTGTTCAGCAATGCATTTTTTTACAATACGCGCAATGCGAAGTTTCTCGTCCACCTCTTTGCGTTCAATCTCGTTGTACTCCTTCCATCGATCGCCTCCAAGCTCCTTGGCGGCGACGCAAGCTTGTTCGACTTGGTGAAAAGCTGTATCAAAATCGGTTGTTCTGGGGTCCCAGTCGACAATTCCAGCAGAGACTGTCAGGCGAACTTCCTTTTCGTTTGCAAGAAACGGTTTTCGGAAAGCAATGATCGATTCGCGAAATCGTTCGCGCATCGAATTGCCCTCTGCGGGAGTGATCAGGATGAATTGGTCGCCATCAAATCGAATTGCAAAGTCAGTTTGAGTCGCATTTTTAGAAATGCGTTCAGCCGCTTGTTTCAGCAAGATATCCCCAATTCGACGACCGAGATGCGCATTATGAATTTTGAAATTGTCGAGATCCAGAAGCGCGATCGAAAGCGGATTTACGTTTGCATCTGCTTTCCAAGAAGCGACAAGGTTGTCGAGAAGTTTTCTGTTTCCGAGTCCTGTCAAAAGATCGTGCATCTCAAATCGATGCCGTTCGATTGCGATTGATGCGAGATTTACAAAGTGATCGATAAGCTTTAAATCCTTTTCGCTTGGTGCTCTGCAATCGCCGTAATACATTCCAAAGACTCCAGTCAAGTTTCCTTCAACGCCGAGAATTGGGGTTGACCATGCCGACTGAATGCCATATGCAACAGCAAACTCTCGAAACGGAATCCAAAGCGGATCAGTGCGAACATCTTTACATATCACGCGTGATTTTCGATATGCGGCGGTCCCGCAACTTCCCATGTCTGGACCTGGAATCATTCCATCGATGGCCTCTTGAAAAGTAGAAGGCAGTCGACCATATCCACCCTTGCGCAGAGACTGCGATTTATCCTCGAAGACCAAGACCGATGCCATCATCGACGGAATTGTCTCTTCAGAAAATCGTGCGATTGCAGTCAGCGATTCTGCAATTGGTGCTGCACGAGCCACAAGCCCAAGAATTCGTTCCTGTGCTTCGAGCAATTTCTCGGGGATCAGATTTAAGTTAGGCCTTGGTCTCGTTGGCATTTCAAGAATCAAGATAACAGGCAGTAGAACAAAATTCCTTCTATAAATAAAATTTATAGAAGTCGAAGCGTAACTTGCAAAGAACTACCAATGAACTTGCGTGCCATCATCAACGAGCGAATAGAACCCTTGGCCCTCTCTACGCAGTTTTCCAGCAAGAACAAGCGCATCCCAGACTGCAAGAGGAAATTCCTTGGGTGGAATCATTGATTCGATCTTGTGATTTGCGCCACCGCTCATTGGGCCAACACCTAGTTTCGATTCCGCGTCGAGCCTCGAAAATTTCATTCGGCGCCGAAACATTTTGAGCGCGCTTTGCAAGATGGATGGGTCGATCTCGGCGATGATCGGTTCTGGTTCTCTGACAATGGCAACAACCTCTTCGCCACGAAGTTTGGCGACAACGTTCCTTAATTCTGCAAAGTCGCGCCTGCCAACGATTGGCAAGAGAGAAGTTCCGTCGACTTTCGCTTTCAAAAGAAGTTTGTGCATTGCACCCCAGTGAGGTCCAGCTGTTGCAGCATCAGCAGATTCGATTGCCGAAAGTTTTGCTTTGATTTCGTCAAGAAGTTGTTGTGATGGTTGTTGCATCAGGATTGCATCTAATGTAACGAAAATTTGAATCGCACTTTAAAAATAAAATCAGTTGTCTATCGGCGAATTATGTATATCCCTTTGATCTCAACAGAATTGCTGTTGATCCCGAAACGATGCCAAATCGTTTGCTCGATTGTGTCGACGATCCATACCGTGGTCTTGTGACGGCAGTGCGAAAGAATGGCGGATTTGCAAAAGTCCAAGCTGTGAATCACCAAGAGTTTTTATGGAGCGCATACTTTTATACGCGCGTGAAATGGAACGATGCAGATGATGCCGATTACAAGCGAGCCGTTGCAGAGGCGACTCGATTGGCGCACGATCCTGCAGCGTCAGATCTACCTGGTTATTCCGCTGTGCGACTTCCGAAGTCGAAAAAGTAATCAGCGAAAGTCCTTCATATGTGCGCTGAGCGCGGTGCGCGCTGCGACTTGCCATTCAGTAATCCCCGCATCTGCGATCACTGCGACCATACACCGGATGATCTCTGGAGAAATCCCAGTCAAGCCATTTTTCAGTACCGCAGCAAACTTTGCTTCAGTCGGTGGTGTGACGGTGATCGCAGATTCTTCCACAGCAAGATCCTTGTGTGCAACGCCCAGAGCTTCATACAACGCTGTGACATCGTTTTTGCGTACAGCCATAAAAGTCATTGCCAAGGCAGGGGATGCTTTGTCTGGTTCGCGGGCAAGTGCAAGTTTTGTTCCGTAATAATTTCCAAGTCTCCACTGAGATTTCACCGTCTCTCTTCGAGATTTCGTGATCGCCGCAACGATGTTCGAAAATTGCTCATAGTTCTCTGGATCATTTTTTAGGTTGCGAACGCACTGTGCGATCAATTCGTCGCGAACTTGTGGTGGAATTGTTGGCCAAACAGTATCAAGCATGATTGGAAACCCTTTGTGAAGCAGGTGTGCTCTCCGCCATCTCAGGTCGGTGTTGTCGAACGACCACGTCGGTCGCACAATTGAAGCGTACTTCCCTCAAGTGAATTTGCCCAATACCAGTGAACTGCAAATGGGTGTAAGCAGGGACTTTCAACTGCAATTTCTGCAGAAAGTGCAGTTCGTGTTGGATTCTGGGAAGTTCACATCGACATACAAATTCGCAATTGGCATTTGCACATCGATGAAAAGAAAAAGGGGGGCTTTGGCAAAGAGGTTCAAATTGACGATATCCTGGCTTGATCGCAACATCACAAGGAGCACCAATGGCCGATGAAGAAATGAGAATGGAACTCGAAAGACTGCGCAGTGAAAATGCTGCGCTCAAGCAAGTTTCTGCGAAAGGACTTTCACTGAAAGTCAGCGAGAAAGGGGCGCTTTCGGTCTATGGACTTGGAAGATTCCCTGTGACACTCTATAAAGAGCAGTGGGTGAAGTTGCTTGGAATGGCAGAAGATATTAAGGTCTTCTTGAAGGCCAACGATTCGCAGTTGAAGGCGAAGGACTGAGGACGCAACTCTCTGCGTTTGGCAGTTTGCCTATTCTCGTTTTATGGCGAAGGCTTTTTCCATTCCATTCGTTGCATTCTTTGGGCGCAATTACGAAGAGTATCTCGCGATGTTTTCGCTAGATGAATCTTCGCTGCGTGGTCGATCCATTCTTGATTGCCCAAGTGGTCCAGATTCGTTTGTTGCAGAGGGATTCAAGCATGGATTGAATGTGATTGGCTGTGATCCGATGTATGCGATGTCACTCGAACAACTTTGCAAGAGTGGCAAGGAACACATTGACGAATGCTTCTTGCAATTACAGCAAACCCCAGGCAACTTTGATATTCGAGACATAGATAAATTTCGAAAAGATAAATATGACGCGCTGGAAAGTTTTGCCACGGACTATCTCAGCGGCAAGGAGACTCGATACATCGACGCTTCCATTCCGAATTTGCCGTTTGCAGATCGAAGCTTTGATCTGGTGCTGTCAAGCCACTTTCTTTTTTGTTACTCAGCAGTGAAAGATGGCGGCATGTTGCAAAGCGATATGTTTGATTTGGATTTCCACTTGAAAGGGATTACGGAACTTGCCCGAGTGACGCGAAGCGAATTGCGAATGACTCCAACGCATTCGATGCAGGCTCCGCCGCGGCGACATCCGTATTTGGATGCGTCGGTCAAGCATCTCGAATCTCTTGGATTCAAAGTCACAATCGAGCCAAGCGATTACGACGACGGCTTTGCACCATTCGTCGAGATACTTGTCGGTCGCAGTTCATAATGTGTTTATGCAATCGGTGGCGAGGGCGAGTTGAAACTGAATAGTGTTTCGAATCTGGGCTTTTCTTCGTCGAAACTCAGTTCTACAACTGAATTGTACCATAAGATATCCTGTTGTTTTCATCGATTCATCACCTTCTTTAGGAAATCTCACACTATGCAACTTAAGAAAATCTCATCCATTTCGACCCTCTGTTTGATGACCTCATTTCTGTCCGTGAATTGCGCAACTGCCCAAGTGCCGGCGACCCAAAGTGATTCCGCAAACAAGGCAAGCGACGAAACGAAAGAACTGAAAGAACTTCGCACCGAAGCAGAGATCCGCAACGAAAAGTTGGCGGCAGAGCTGGCTTCATTGAAGTCAGAGATCGATCGACTCCGGACCGAAGGCGACCTTGCGCAACAGAAGCAAGCGCAAGCATTGCAACAAGTCGTGCTCGAAAAGGGAAAATTGGAAGCCGAACTCGCGCTGTTGAATGCCAAGGAGACGACTGCGTCTGCGCCAGATCGAAACAAGATCGAGTCTTTACAACGCGCCCAGAAGTTGCGTGATGCTGTACTCAGTGATGAACTTTCCTCTGCGACTACCGAACAAATGCGGATGAAGCAAGCCCTCGATGTCGGATCGACCAAGTTGCAAATGGAATTGTCAAATAGCAAGATCGAACTTGAGAGAGCCGCAGTCGCAGAATCTGTGCTTGATATGAAAACGAAAATTGCTGTGGGTGCGATGAGGCGCCAAATTGATCAATTGGGTGCTGAAAATGCGCTCGCTGCTGAAAAGCGTAAAATGGATCAGTCAAAGTTGGCCGATGAACAACTGCGTGCGACACTCGCTGCGCAGACTCTCGGGGCACAGATTCAGGGCCGTGACTTAGAAGACAAGTGGCGAGACGAAGTGAATACGCCCGTGACATACACGATGGAACCATTCAAAAACGGCGTCCTGACTGTGAGTGATCGTCGAATTGATTTGAACGGACCGATCGTCTCTGGAACAGCTGACGCTGTTTGTGATCGAATCGATTATTACAACAACCAAGATTCAAAGCTGCCGATTTTTATTGTCATCAATAATTCACCCGGCGGCAGTGTGATGGCGGGCTATCGAATTCTGAAATCTATCGAGACAAGCGATGCTCCAGTGCATGTTGTCGTGAAGAGTTTCGCAGCATCGATGGCTGCAACAATTGCAACGCTTGCGCCGCATAGTTATGCCTATCCAAATGCAATCATTCTGCATCATCAGATGTCTGGCGGTGCGAGTGGCAATATGACAAATATGGAGCAGGAGATTGAGACGATGCAGGAGTGGGAACGGCGTCTCGCAGAGCCGATCGCGAAGAAGATGGGACTCAATGTGGCGCAATTCAAAGAGAAGATGTACGCCGCAAAGAAGAGCGGAGACTGGGACGAATTCGCAGACAGAGCCCTTCAATTGAAGTGGATTGATAATTTGGTCAACGAAATTCGCGAAGAGGGTGTTCGGACGAAGCCGACGAGTCCTGGAACTTCTGCTTGGTGGATGTCAATGCTGAAGAAAGATGAGAACGGCAAGTCATATGTCGAACTTCCACCGCTTGAACCGTACGATTGCTACTTCATGATCAATCCTCGGGGTTTCTATCGAATTGATGGCCGTTAAAGTTTCTGGAGGTTTTTCAAATGCAAATCACTCAATCTATCGTTGTCTTCACATTCCTACTTTCGTCTTCGATTGCTGCGCAGTCGCCTACTGCTGCCCCGACTGCAACTGCAAACGCAACGACGAGCGCAGCGCCGACGGAAAATAGTTGGCCTCGTGTTTTTAATTCCAATGGAAATGCTGTCACGGTCTATCCGCCGACAATCTCTTCGTGGGATACTCGAACCATAACGGGGACCTGTGCTTTCTCTCAATCTGCGTCTGATGGTTCTGCCCTGACTTATGGAACTTTTTCATTCACTGCAGCGACGGAAGTCAATCGCCTCAATCGAATGGTCGCGCTGTCAAATCTCACCATCACTGGGGTTTCTCTGCCAGATAATCCTGCATCCCAAGCAGCAATGCAATCAAACATGCAATTGATGGCACAGGCCAAATCTGGATCGTCGATCAATGTTTCACTCGATCGACTCGAGGCCGCAGTACCAACGATGTCGACCTCCCCTCGTGTCAATACAGCACCGCTTGTGAATTCTGTTCCTGCAATCACAATTGCAACCACCCCAACAATTCTTGTTCCAGTTCAAGGCAAACCAGTTATGAAGTTGCTTCCTGGAACAAAATTGCAGCGTGTCATCAACACGCAAATGTTGTTGGTGCAAGACGCATCGCAGAAGTGGTGGTTGAAGGTCGCTGATGGTTGGATGAGTGCGACAACGCTTGATGGTCCGTGGTCTGTCGGTTCCGCATCTGGCAATGCAGATCTCGCAACTGCGATCAAATGGGCGGCGACACAACCGACAATCAATTTGCTCGCTGGATCGACAACTGCTGGTGGGAGTTCGCCATCACTGAGTAGTGCGACTCCTGCGATTCTTGTTTCGACCACGCCTTCCGAAGTGATTGTGACCGAAGGCACACCAAAGTGGGAAGCACTTGGAACTAGTGGTGTGGAATACGTCACAAACACTGGCGGAAACATTTTTCGCTTGACCAGCACTGGTGCAAATTATGTGCTGATTTCAGGGCGTTGGTTTACTTCTGCGACTTTAGCCGGCCCATGGGTCTATGTTGCGCCTGCTTCGATTCCAGATGAATTTCATGCGATTCCTCAAGACAGTGCGAAGGAAAACATTCTTGCATCTGTTCCCGGAACACCTCAAGCACAAGAAGCATCGATCGCAAATGCAATCCCACAAATGGCGCGCGTACCAAAGACACAGAAGTTCACTGCGCCGCCGATTGTTGGTGGCAAGCCTGTGATGTCCAAGATTTCAGGAACAACTTTGCAAGTCGTTCAGAATTGCACGACGCCAATTTTTATGGTCACCGCAACCGAGTGGTTCGCATTAAAAGATGGCGTCTGGTTTACAGCGACTGGAGTGACAGGTCCATGGACTGTCGCAACATTTGTGTCGCCAGAGATTTATTCGATTCCAGCATCGAGTCCTTACTACTACGTCACATTCGTTCGTGTCTACAGCACTCAAAGTGATTATGTCTTGATGGGATATACGCCAGGCTATTACGGTGCGTATGAAGAAGATGGCGTGATTGTGTATGGCACGGGATATTGGTACGACCCGTACTACTACGACAATGTGTGGATTCCAGCGCCTGTGACATATGGATATGCCGTGAATCCTGCATACAACCCGTGGATGGGTTGGGGTATGGGATATGGAATGGGAATGGCGATGAGCGACACGTATTACTACAACTCATATCCATATTGGGGTCCATATTCTGCGGCGTATGGGCCAAATGGGTATGCAGCATGGGGACCAGGTGGATGGGCTGCGACCACTGGAAATGTCTATCAACATTGGGGAGATGTGAGCACGATGTCTCGCTCGAGCGCTGGATATAACGCTTGGACTGGAAATGCTTGGGGCGCAACAACCGCGACGGCTTACAACTCGACAACTGGTGCGAGAGCTGCGGGTCAAAAGGGTTATGTTGACAATGCGTACACCGGACAGTGGTCAGAAGGCGCACGTGCTGCGGGTTACAACCCTACAACGGGTAACTATGCAGCTGGAAAAGTTGGTGCTGTTGGTGTGAATGGTCAGACCACTGCAGTCGCTGGCGCAGGAACGGTTGGCAATACCGCGACTGGAAATGAAGTGAGCGCAGCTGGAGTGAAAACCGAAAACGGTACTTGGGGAGTTGCGCATAGCGACAACGGCACCGCAGTTGCAACTGGAAATAATGTGTATGCAACGGGCGATGGCAATGTCTACAAAGACAACAATGGAACTTGGCAGAGTTACAGTGGCGGAAGTTGGAACAATGTGACCGATCCCAACACAAAATCACAATTGAATCAACAGCAAGCAACTCGCAATGATGGAGATTGGCGTTCGTCTATGTCAGGTCGTTGGCAGCAGGGCGGCGATGGATTTGGCGGCAGTCAGAATGCAACTTCAAATGCCAATAGCGCACAGAATGCCAACAATAACCGCTCAAATGCATGGAATTCCAACAGTAATCGCAGTGGCGGGAATTCCTGGGGAGGCGGCGGTGGCAATCAAGGTAATGCAAACTCAGGACGATTCGGTCGCGGAGGTGGT
>CAMBWI010000059.1 GCA_945871445.1 Singulisphaera sp. GP187
AATTCGTGACGCGTAATTCAGAGTTACAGCTTGCACTTGGCGGTCAAACGGTGAATCAAGTTGTGGCATTCGGCGAAGACGCCCTCGGCGAGATCTATATGGCTGACCACGGCGGTCAGATCTACAAGATCGTGCCAGCATCAGGTGAACTTGTTTGCAATCCACCAAATCCAGCGGATTTGAACCTTGACGGTTTCGTTGATGGCGGAGATTTGACAATCTTGCTCAGTTGTTGGGCGACAGTGTGCGGAGATATCAATGATGACGGATATACGGACGGTGGAGACTTGACTATTTTGCTTAGCAATTGGGGTTCCTGATTACAGCAGGGGATCAAGTTAACAATAAGAAAATTAAACCCCCGGCATCTGCTGGGGGTTTTTCTTTTTTGAATGATTATTTCTTTGCGTTGGCTTTCGCACGCACTTTCAGATTGATCATTTCGATCACAAGCGAGAATGCCATTGTGAAATAAATCGCTCCCTTGGGGAACGGGATATGCACAGATTCCAAAATTAGACCAGCGCCAATCAGTACGAGGAATGAAAGTGCGAGTGTCTTGAGAGTTGGATGGCGCTCGATGAGTCTAGAAACTGACCCAGCAAAGATCATCATTACCAGGACTGCCAAGATGATCGCAGAAACCATAACAGTCAGATTTTTCGCCATTCCAACAGCAGTGATGACAGAGTCGATTGAGAAGATGATGTCCATCAGACAAATCTGAGCAAGAACCATCGAAACCGCGGCTCGCTTGGCGGAAGGTTGGGTGGCATTCTGTGGGGATTCGACTTGATGATGCATCTCCAAAACAGCCTTGATCATCAGTACAAGTCCGCCGATTCCCAGAACAAGATCTCGAACACTTGGCTCGAAAGGGTGCCCTATGACAGATATCGCAAAGAGTGGGGTTGTCATTTTCGCCAGCCAGTCAATGCAAAACAACAGCGCGATGCGCATACCCATTGCCAATGCGAGCCCCCAGAATCTAGCCTTGGCGCGCTGATTTTCTGGCAGTTTGCCGCACAGAATTGCGATATAGACCACATTGTCAATGCCAAGGACGATCTCCAGGCCACTGAGAGTTATGAAGGCGATCAGATTGTCGAAGGTGAGTAGTTCCATAGAGTCGGGCGTACGATATGAAAACTATGAGATTGATGCGTACTTCGCTTTTCATTTTTTTGAGCATCTTCTTTGCAGGGGATATCAGCCCTCTATTCGCTTCCCCAGTTTCACTCTTGCAAACGCAGCAGCAAACGACTCCGCCCGCTCCAGTTTCGATCGAGCCTCCAGTCGTGGACTTTGGAAAAGTAAAGCCAGGCTCCAAGCTTCCTGCAAAGTTTCTGATTCGAAATCGTGGGACTCAACCTCTCACCATCAAGTCTGTCGTTCCAAGTTGTAAATGCACTGATGTAAACGAGCTTGCTGGAAAAGTGATTGCTCCAGGCGCATCGGTGGAATTGCTTGCGACTCTCGATGTTCCAGGAACTCCAGGCGAAAAGGACGCAAAGGTCTTTGTGACATTCGATGGATATGGAGCTCCACAAATGGTCATGATGAAAGCAGATGCCAGTCTGCCGATTCGCGTGACTCCTGCATATATCGATGCGCTCAAAGCTGTTGTTGAAGGAAAAATCGTGGTCGCAAGCGATGATGGCAAGCCATTCACAATTCTCAGTGCAGGTGGAGTCGCGCCGAAATTTCTTGGATTTGATCCTACGAAAGATGCACCCAAATCTTCGTATACGTTGCGATGGACTTTGCCTAATACAAGTTGCGAGACAATGCCACTGTGGTGGGTTGTCGAGACAGATCGAGTTGATTGTCCTCTGATTGCGATGCGCATTCGACACGAATGCACTGGATCGAAAGCGGATCCAACGAAAGCAGAGCGATATTGGTTCTTTCCAGAACCACTCGCAGTTGCGGGCCGATTGGCAATAGGGGAGTCCGCAGTGGTTTCGATGATCATCGAGCATTACAACCCCAAAGAACGCGGCAAGGTCATTCGCCCAGAATGGTCGCAGGTCAAGAGTGTTCGGTCACTTTCGCCGCAGATGACAGCGACTCTTGATGGACTTCGCCCTGGCAATAAGGACGATGTTGCAGTATTGATTCGTGTCGCGCCAGTGGCAGGTGTCACTGGCATTCTTTATGCGCCAGTCGAAATCGAAACCGCAACAGGCAAAGGCGTCTTTGCCGTTTCAATGCAGGCGGTTGCGAAGAGCGATGCTGGGAATAAATAAGAGTGAATGCACTTCCTGATTTAAATTTTCTCGATGCTGATGAGATCATTGATGTTTTCGAACGCGCATCTGAAGCGATGATCGCATCGCCCTTGCGCCGAGGATCGACAGTACATCTTCCTGCTCGTGGGCGACTCTTGGCGACGGGTGATATTCACGATTTTCCAGGCCATCTTGAAGCGATTGTGCGTTTGGCAGAGTTGGACGAATCGCAAGACAACCACGTGATGCTGCATGAATTGATTCATGGAGAAACGCTTCTTGGCGGTATGGATGTTTCGTATCGCAACTTGGCGATTGTCGCTGAATTGGCAAATCGATATCCAATTCAAGTGCATCCTCTGCTTGCAAACCATGAATTGGCTCAGTGCCATCGCATGAGTGTCAGTAAAGGCGGTGGCGATCAAGTCGCGATGTTCGATGATGGACTGGATTATGTTTTCAGTGATCGTGCCGAAGAAGTTGCAACTGCGATTCGCGAATTTATTCTTTCGATGCCTTTGGTTCTTCGCGCAGAGAATGGTTTGTGGTGTTCGCATTCAGTTCCAGGGAGAATGGATTTTGACGATAGCGCATTCGATCGTGCATTGGTTCTGGAGGATTATCAATCGCCCAGTGGAACTGCGTGGTGCATGGTCTGGGGTCGACTGCAGGATCCAGCGCATATTCAAGCTCTTTTGAAGCGCTTTGATGCCAAACTGTTTGTCGTGGGCCACTGTCACGCGGAGATGGGAATCGAAAGCCCAGTCGACGGACTTGTTGTGATCAATAGTGACCACGCGCGTGGCGTTGTTGTGAGCATCGAACTTTCAAAGCCATTGCCATCTGCGGATGAAATTGTGAAGTCTGCCATGCCGCTTGTTCTCTATCGTGCGTTGTCGTGATGCACGGACTTCTTGCAATCGAATCCAGTCAGCGTGTGATCTCTGTCGCGATGCGCTGTCGCAATGGATCGATCGTGCAGCGAAATCCAATCGGCGATCCTCGCGAGAAAGATCTCTTGTTGCCAGCGATCATTGCGCTGTGCGAAGATGCAAATTTTGCTCGCAGCGAACTGCGCGCCATCGCCATTTCGACTGGGCCAGGAGGTTTTACTGGACTGCGTGTTGGAATTGCAACAGCAAAGGGAATGTGCGAGGCACTTTCGATTCCGGCGATTGATGTTCCATCCGCAATTGTCGCAGCGATGGGAGTGCGATCGCAGTGGTGGCCGCGCTCGCGCGAAGTTGTGGTTGCTCTGGCAGCAAAGGGCGATGAGTGTTGGATGACAACAATTGATGCAGACGAGGCGGGAGAACTTTCGGTGCGAAGTGCACAGTGGTCTCGGTGGAATGTCGAGAACGCGATTGGATTTGGGAGTGCGATGGTGTTGATCGCAGACGATCACTTGCCTGTGGAAATTCGCCAGCGCGCGATCGACACGGGGGTGACGATCTTGCCGCCGACTTTTCAAGCGAGTGATTGTTTGGCAGTCGCAGAAGCGATGCTGCTTCGAGGTGAAGTGACCGATTCTTTGGGGTTGCGTGTGCGTTATCCACGCGAGCCAGAAGCAGTCACCATTTGGCGCGCCCGATATCCAGATGGATTTACGCCAAAAAAGTGAAATGATCGCAAGATTTGGCTCAAGAGCCCCCTCTGATTGACCGATCGTTTGGTTGAGGAGTCAACCAATCAACCGCACCAGCCAAATTCAACTCGGCAATGAGCAAATCAATGGACGCGCAAATGTATTGATTGTTGGGCAGATGAATTGGCCAACAAGTTGCGATACATCCAAAGCTCTTCAAGTCACTCTGCGCAATGCGCGGGTGGATCGCGTGCAATCTGCGCGGGATGCAATCAGTTGGATGCGTGGGCGTTCGATAGATATGGTGGTGATTGATCACGAAGCCATCGGTGAATACGCCGCGCAACTCGTGGCTTCTTTGCGAACCGCATTTCCTTCTGCCGCGATCATTCTTGTTGGCGAACTCCCTTCGGCGACCATTGTTGCGGAATTTTTCAGGATGAATATCACCGATTGGATTGAGAACGAACAATGGGCTGCTGGAGTGTTGATCGGAAATCGAGTCGCAGGAGAGATTGAAAAAGCGATGAACAATCGCGTCAGTCGCGAACGAATGATCGGTCTGGAAAATGCGTGTCGCCGATTGACGCAAGAGCGCAAGACGCTTGAAGAGAAACTTGGTGGGGCATGCGCAAATCTTGCGGGTGCGGAGGAAAGCGCGCGCGATCGAGAGGGAATCGCTGCAATGCAAGCGGAATGTCGAATGCTCTTGGCTCAAGAAAACGAAGTCGAATCGATTGTGGAATTAAGCACGCAATATCTGATCGCACGCGTTGGTCCAACGAACGCTGCTATTTTTCTGCAGGATCAAGGTCAGTATCGCCTTGCGGGATATGTGCGCGACGATCTCGCGCGCCGTGCTGCGGGTGGTTTGGTTGATCATCTGGCGAGTCTGTGGTGCGATCGAATCGCAGTTCATTCTGGGGTTGTGCAGTTTGGTCCAAGCGATCCGCCAATTGCAAGCTTCGCAGAACTCGCAGGTGTATTGCCTGGGAGATCTGTCTTTGCATTCGCGTGTCCAAATATCGATTCGACCACGAGCAGTGCGGTCGTGATTCTGTTTCGTGATGGTCAACGACCGTTCAGTTGCGAGTTGAAAAAGGTCGCACTGGCAGTGGGCCCCGCTATGGCAAGTGGATTGGCGCGCGTTCGTCGGATTCTGACGCGCGCACAACCAGAGTGGCCGAAGGAGTCACCAGATGTTGAGCCAGATATTTCGCCAGACTCGGTTGATTAAGACGCAGTTGGTAGCGTTGGAAATGACGCAAGAATCGTTACGCCGCCAACGACTCGATCGCCTTTCTTGACACGAATGACATTCGTGTCGCGAGTGGGAATAATCAGCTCAGTTGTCGATCCAAACTTAATCATTCCAAAGCGTTGCCCGCGTTGAAAAGAATCTCCTTCACAAATCGGGCAGACAATTCGTCGAGCGATTGCACCAGAGATTTGCTTGACGCCGATGCGATCGCCAGATGTGTTCTTGATGATGATCAAATTACTTTCATTGACTCGCGCGCTTTGTTCTGATCGAGCATCGAGGTATTGCCCTGGAGTGTGCTTCATCGAAACAACTGTCGACTCGCACGGCATTCGATTGATGTGAACATCGAGCACGCTGAGAAAAATACGCACGATTGTTGCGGGACCATTGGTCGCAGGATGCTCTTCGACTGTTACTACAGCGGAGATAACGCCATCTGCAGGGCTGACAAGATCGGCGGGATCATTGGTCGCAGGTTTGCGAAAGAGGGGATCTCTGAAAAATGCCGCGGCGGCGAACCAAAGAATGCCAACGACGATCATCACCCACCACATAGGGCCAGTAAGAATAATGATGGCACACGCAGCTGCGGTTGCCATTCCCCACTCGCGAAGGCCATAAGAAGAGAGAATCACTCGATTGACTTGCCAACGAAGAATCCGATGCCGCCGGCAAGAAGAGTGGCAACTGCCAGACCTCCACACCAGATCATCAAATCTTGGGTGATCATTCCTGCCAGTGCCGATCCACCGCCCATGCGGTTTCCCATCACGACCAAAGTTGCCAAGATGATGGCAATGAGAGTTCCAACCATCAGTCCTAATCCCATTCCGCTGACTGCACTGTCGACTCTTTCGGCCTGCACCGTGACCATCCCACCACCGGTAGATGATGCAGCAATTGGAACGGATGAATTTTCTTGGTCAAAGCCATCTAACTCGGTTGGTTCGGGGAAAAGTCCGGTTCCTCCACCAAGTGATGCGCCAGTTCCAAATGTGTCGTCGCCGCCATCGTCCAGAAGTGCCGCTCCGACTGAAGATTGGTCAGAATCAGTGGAGTCATCAAGCATTCCACTGCCAGATCCAACTGTTTCAAGCGAGAGACTTCCGGAGCCGGACAAAGAATCCACATTTACATAATCGTCGTCAATTGGATTTGTTTTCGGTCGTCGAGTTGGAGGAGGCGCCATCGATCCACTTGCATCTGATGCGGCTATTGCTGCGGCGGAGTCGCCACGACTATCACCAAGAAGATCGATTCCACCTTTTGGGGCCGCGGGTTGGTTTGTTTTGGAGTCATCCAAACCCAAATCCAAGCCCAAATCTAGGTCTAAGCCTAAATCAAGATCAATCTCATTAGGACCTTTGGCTGGTACTGCCGAAGCAATTGCACTGGCATCTGCAGAATCAAGTAATCCCAGTGGTTCATCATTGACAGGTGGAATGATTTGGGGTTTGGGAGTCGCCGAAGGTGCAGGAGTTGATGGAACTGCAGGAATGCTTGCGTTGGAGCCTGAAAGGTCGAATCCCAAATCCACATCCAATTCCAAATCAAGATTTTCCTGCGGTTTGGAAGCAGGCGCAACTGGCACATCATCATCAAACTTTAGATCATCGATAATCGCACTCCCAGAAGCTTCATTTATTGAAAGAGGTGGCGCTTTCGATCCGTCCAAATCCAAGCCCAAATCCAAATTCAAATCCAAATCCTTACCAAAACTAGAACCTAAATTCAGATCATCGTCTGATGGAAGGTCGACAGCGCTTCCATCCTCATCAACGAGCTGGTCAATCACCGCTCGTTTGAAGTGGGATTGGTCATGCATTCTAAATTCTTCCAATTGGCCAGAATCGACCATTGCTTGGAGCTCGGTTTCTGACTTACCAAGCCGCTTTGCGGCTTCATCGATGGTGTAAAAAAGCTTTGCCATGGCAGGAGGGGTGAGAATACCTACGCTGTGACACATATGGAGGTTGCACAAGGAAATCCTCGGCGAGGCAAGAGAGTGGGGTTGCTTGCCAAAAGTGTCGAAAATTGGTTCAAGATTGCGGGACGGGAGTTGCCGTGGAGGCAAAATCGAACACCATATGGGACATTGGTCAGCGAGGCGATGCTTCAGCAGACGCAGGTTGCGCGGGTTTCCCCTGCTTGGAAGGCTTTTTTAGAGCATTTCCCAACGGTGGATGCTTTGGCAAGGGCGAGGCAAGATCAGGTGTTGGCGGCCTGGAAGGGGCTTGGTTATTACCGCCGTGCCAGAAATTTGCAGGCTGCAGCAAGTGTGATTGTTGAGGAATATTTTGGGAAAATTCCTTCCGACCGTTTATCTCTGGAAAAATTGCCTGGGATTGGACCTTATTGCGCCGGTGCGATTGCTTCGATCGCCTTTGGAAAGCGCGAAGCGATTGTCGATGGAAATGTTGCACGGGTCATGATGCGAATTCATGGACGAAATGTTGATGGAGAGTCGCGCACGGGGAAAGCGTGGCTTTGGAATCGCGCGCGTGATTATGTGACGGAGTCGCGTAATCCTGCTGTTGCCAATGAAGGGCTAATGGAACTTGGTGCAATGGTGTGCACGCCGATTTCTCCCAAGTGTGGAGAATGTCCTGTGCGCAAAATATGTGGCGCGTATACGGCAGGAAAGCAAAATCAAATTCCGCGTCCTCGGCGGCGTGCTGTGCGGAGTCTCTTGCACGCCAACGCATTTTTGGCAAGTGTGAATGGTCGCAGTGCATTGGTGCGCCGTCCAAAGTTTGGTTTGTGGTCAAGTTTGATGTTTCCTCCAACGATCGAATCGCCGAATGTGATTTCGCGCAAAGTGTTAGCGCAACGACTTGGCGTTGACGCAAAGGCATTATCCGCGAGAGGATTTTTTACATTCTTGACGACTCATCGTTTGGTGCGATTTCGGCTCTGGAATGTGGACGAAGCAAGCGCGCGAAATTTGAAGAATGCGCAGAAGAAATCGTGGACTTGGCATACGCCGCGCGCTGTGGAAAAGCTCTCTATTACGAGTGCAATGCGCGAGATTTATGAGCAGGCAGACGCGCATGAGAATGCGAAAGCGCAAGCGAGAAAAATTAGGAGTAAGAAAGGGAGTATGAAAGCGAGAAAGAGTGGCGTAAAATGAGTAATCTTTCTACAGTTATGAATGGAAAGTCAAAATCTGCATTGGTTTTTGCGCTGTTGTGTGTTTCTATGAGCGGATGTCAGTCCAAAGAAAACCCAGTGCTTTCGAATCAGCAATTCCCAGGCGAGAAGTATCCATCCAATACGCTGCTTGATGAGAGTCAGAGAAACGATGTCGTTGCGATTCTGCATGCGTCTGCTTTCGGTACGACGACAGAGCCGCTCACTTCGGCGCCGAATGGAGTCCGCTGGTCGGATGTTGCTGCAGCTGCAAGTGAAGCAGTCAAATTGGCGGAGATGGGCGTCTCTCGTTCGACATTCGAGGGCAATACTTGGACATTCGATATTGATACGCAGGGAGGCGAGCCTGCAAAGTTGATTGTTGTTCGCCGTCCGCCACCTGAAATGTTTTTCGCAACTGCGACTGTGGGATCATTTGGTGAGCGCTACATAGAAGCTGAACGAATCGTGCGCGAATTTCGACTTGCGATGCGCCGCTACGGTGCAATCAAGCGGCCGTCATAGATTCAAACTTTTTTTAGTTCTGGATACGCGCGGCCACCTTGCGCGCGTTCAAATGCCCGCGCAACCTTCAACAGCATTGGTTCTGCAAATGCCTGGGCTTGCAATTGAATCCCAACGGGCAGCGGCATTTGGGAAGTTTCGTCAAATCCAGCAGGCAGAGAAATACCGCATATTCCAGCGATATTCGTATTGACGGTATAGACATCGCACATATACATCGCCAGCGGATCGGTCATTCCGCCGATAGAAAATGCTGCGGTTGGCGAAGTCGGTCCCAAGATGACATCGCACTTTTCGAAAGCCGCGTCGAATTCCTGCTTGATGAGTCTTCGGATTTGGAGCGCTCGCCGATAGTACGCATCGTAATACCCAGCGCTGAGAACATAAGTTCCAAGCATGATGCGACGCTGGACTTCGGGACCAAATCCTTCTGCTCGACTTTGCGCATAAAGATCGAACAGGTCCTTTGCCGCTTTCGATTTCGTTCGATGTCCATATCGAATCCCATCGAAGCGCGCGAGGTTGCTGGATGCTTCGGCTGGCGCGATGACGTAATAGGTCGAGATCCCAACATCTGTCAGCGGAAGATCGATATCGACAATCGTCGCACCCATTGCTTTGAAGAATTCAACAGCGCGGGCAACGGCGGCATCGACTGCTGCAGAATTTCCCTTGCGATATTGGATGGGCAACCCAACGCGAAAAGTACGCGGTGTTTCTTCGAGTGTCGTGACAACATCTTCGACAGCGCGTGGCGCGCAAGTCGAGTCGCGTGGATCATCACCCGCCATACATTGATAGAGCAGTGCGGCATCGCGAACGCTGTGGGTGATGGGGCCGATTTGGTCCAGACTGCTGCCGAATGCGACAAGTCCATATCGCGAAATTCGACCATATGTTGGCTTGAAACCAACAACTCCGCAGAGTCCCGCTGGCTGTCGAATGGATCCACCTGTGTCAGAGCCAAGCGCGGCGGCGCAAAGATTTGCTGCGACCGCAACCGCGCTTCCACCAGAACTTCCCCCTGGAACGCGAGTGATGTCCCACGGATTTCGAACCACTCCCCACGCGCATTTTTCGCACGAAGATCCCATCGCAAATTCATCCAGATTTGTTTTGCCCAAGATGATCGCCCCAGCTTGCGTGAGTCGATCGATCACAGTTGCATCGAAGGGAGAACGATAATTTTCCAAGATGCGTGAAGAGCAAGTTGTGTGACCGATGCGCGTGACAATATTGTCTTTGATCGCGATGGGCACGCCGGCAAGAATGCCGACGGATTTGCCCGCCGCGATTTCTTGATCGATGCGATCCGCATCGTTGCGCGCTTGATCGTCAAAGATTTCGTGATATGCGTTGAGCTGCGGGTTGTTCTTAGCGATTCGCGCAAGAGTTTGATCAACGGTCGCGCGAGCGGTTGTCTTGCGAGTGCGAATGTCATTGCGGATTTGGACGAGATCAATACTCATGATGATTCGCCGCCGAGAACTTTTGGAACTGCAAGAAAATCACCTTCAACTGCTGGTGCGTTGCGCAACAGATCTGCGATGGGCATACTTGACTGGGGAATATCGTCACCGAGTCGATTTGTCAGTGTCAGCGGATGCGCCATCGGTTCGAGACCGTCTGTATTCACAGACTGAAGTTGTGCGATATGCCCAAGAATGGCTTGCAAATCGTGTTGGAATGATGCAAGCCGTTCCTGAGGAACTGCCAAACGGGCTAGTTTTGCAACATGTCGCACATCTTCGATTGTCAGTGGTGCGGGTTGGTCACTCATTGAAAGGGAAGTCTAACGCCGAAAGAAATCTCTATGGCGATAATGTCAAAGAGGCACGGTGAGTCTGACAGACCGATTTGGAATACCATAAAGGACTCGCCATGATTGCCCCGCACATATCGACAAGGACTCGCTTGATCAGGGCGCTTTTGTCCGTGGGGATGATTGGCGGCTCGCTGGCGATTCTGGTCATTTTGGCTTTGACGCGACCCTTGCCAGGGCTGAGCGACAATCGCGCAGAGGCTCAGTCCATCGCAGTCTTTCAACCAATGAAGATTCTGCTGCCTCGGCAGTGGGCTGGCTACGGAACAGTGCGCGCGCTTGATTCTGCTGATGTGCCAGCGCGTGTTGGTGCAGTCGTGGTTGAAGTTCCAGCAACAAGCAAAGTTGGAACAGCAGTGACACAAGGACAATTTCTAGTCCAACTTGATGATCAAGATTTTCGGAGAATTGTTGATGCTTCAAATCAACAACTCGCCGCAATCGATGCGCAGTTATCGTCGCTGATGGTGGAAGAAGCTGGCTTGGAGGCTCGAGCAAAGTTGGCGAAGGAAGATGTTGAGTTGGTCCGCGCTGATGAACAGCGCGTTCGTGATGCAGTCCAATCTGGTGCGGCTGTCCAGCGCGAAATTGATCGTGCTCGTCAAATGACTCTTGTCGCAGATCGTGCTGAATTGTTGCTCCGGGAAGCGCTTAGCCAAGTCGTGCCAAAGCGCGCTGCGCTTTATGCGCAGAATGAAATTCAGAAAACGATTCGGGAGAACGCACAGAAGAATGTGGATCGATGCAGAATTGCAAGTCCAATTGCTGGAATTTTGCAGCGTTTCGATCTTGAACTTGGCGAAAATGTTGTCTCTGGCCAAGTGGTCGCCCGCGTGGTCGATGTTGAAAAGATCGAGATTCCCATTCGTATGCCTGCGTCTGCGCGCGGATCTATCCGCATTGGCGATCAAGTAGTGATTGAAGTGATCGGTCAGATTTCGCGCATCGTGCGATCGACTGTGGCACGAATCGAACCAGAGGATGATCCAATTGAGCGAACGATGACTGTCTATGTTGAGATGAGTCAAAGTGCAGATGCTGTCGATCGACTTTCGCCTGGAATGTTTGTCGAAGCGTTGGTCGAATCGCCGGATACGACTGCGCGCACTGTTATTCCTCGGCGTGCACTGCGCGCAGATCGCGTATTGGAATTTGTGGATGGAACATTACGCTCTCGACAAGTTTTCGTTTCCCATTCGTATAACGGAGCCATTGATTCCGCTGGAGTTTCGGATGTCGAGTGGATTGTGTTGAAGGAATCACTCGCGGAGGGAATGATGCTCGCAGTCGATGGTGGACGAACGATTGCGCCAGGTCAGCGTGTTCAGCCCAAGCAATTAGCTCCAACAACGGAGGCTTCAAAGGCACCCACGGCGGAGGTTGGAGCAGCGATCCGATGAATGGTTTCATTCGCTTTTTTGTTCGAAACCACGTTCCGTCGAATCTCTTGAGCTTCGGAATTATCGCGGGTGGAATATTTGCCGCCTTTCATATTCGCCGCGAATTCTTTCCTGATATTGCGCCTGATTCTGCGCGGATTCTGCTTCTGTATCCCGGTGCAACAAGTCAAGAAATTGAGGAGTCACTTGTTCGCCGCGTCGAAGACATTGCCGTCGAAATTGACGGAGTCGATCGTATGGAAACAATAGTTTCCGATGGGAGCGGAGGAATCATTGTGAAGTTTGATGGTGGGGTGAATGTTCGCCGCAAAGTTGAAGATCTTCGAGATCGACTCGAGTCTTTGACGGATTTGCCCGCAGAGGCGGAGCGAATTCGAGTGACAGAATTTGAACCCAATATGCCAGTCATTCAAGTGACTGTCTCTGGTGATACTGACAATCAGACACTGAAGAGTTCCATTCGACAGGTCGTAGATGATTTGAAGACATTTGCAGGAATGGGGCAGATCGTCATCAGTGGAACGCGTGATGATGAGATGCGTGTCGAAGTGAATCACGAGGATTTGTT
>CAMBWI010000060.1 GCA_945871445.1 Singulisphaera sp. GP187
TGACCTAATTGAGGGATGTAGAGGCGAATGCCACACCCAATTGAGACTCGATATGGGCTGAGTTCGAAACTATCTGTGACAGTTCCTGAGTCCGAAAAGAGCACTCCTGAGATGAACTTGTCGAAAATTGGCACTTCATATTGAGCGCCTGCGAAGAAGCGAAATGTTCCACCGATCGGTTGTCCGTTGGGGAGGCCATTGTTATTGACAGTCGGTGTCAGGGATCCTGGAGTTGGAGGATCCGCGCCGATTTCTATAGCACTGAGCGGGCTAATTGCTCGAAACTCGAATCCTCGCAGGGAGCGGCCACCGAGATAGAAGCGTTCCGAAACTGGAGCGCTGCTTCCAAAAATATAGCCCGAGCTTGTGTTCAGTTTCAGCACGCTCTTGCGCCCGAAAAAGTCTTCGCTCAGAGGAAACCAAGTTGTGAAACTGCCAGCCACTAGTGGATATGTATACGCCCCACCGAGCGCACCAAAGTATGCGACTTCTCCCTCTAATCGTGTGCCTCGGCTGGGTCGTTGTGGATTATCCAAATTCGTTCGAGCGAAAGTCAATCCAACAGAACTGATGAATGACGGACCCCGTTGCTCGTAAACCTCGATTGGTGTACTTCCGTCAAAGTCAGTCATGGTCACATTTTGAAGCGTGGTTCGAACGGCACCTTGCCACATATCACCAAACCCACGACCAACACTAAATGTTGAAGCAAGGCGCTCTTCGGTAAATGTGTTGTAAATACGATTGCGATACAGCAAGCTACTCCCGAAGCCATAATCACTTTCAAGAAAATTTGGATCGCTGAAGTTGATCGAATAGTTGCTGACCTCGAGTCCAGGAGAAATCGCAATACTGAAGTTCTGCCCCGCGCCTCGGAAGGCGCGTCCGCTGACGAATTCGTCCAATGTTTGTGGCGTATCAGCGATGTCGAAATTCTGCTGATTTAATGCGATATTTCCAGCGAATCCAGTGTCTGTTCCTGCACCAACTCCAAAGCTGATGCTTCCAGTGTTTCTCTCTTTGACTTCAACCAATACATCTCGAACTTGTGGATTTGATGGGTCGGGATTTTGTGGCGTTATGGTTGCTGAGGTGAATAGTCCAGATCCTTCAAGGCGACGCTTTGCAAGTTCAAGTTCGCGCCCATCGAGCGGGCGACCTGGTTGGATTCGGACGCGTCGCCGAACGACACTGTCCTTTGTGAGGTAATTGCCTTGGATACGAACCAGTCCTGCGATGACGGGCGATGTCTCACGAATCGACACGACCATATCGACATTCGCTTCTTCGCCGATTCGGATCCATGTTGGTTCGACTCGTGCGTCAATGTATCCCATCGTTTGATACGCCTCGGTCACAGCCTTTGTAGACGCTTCAACTAAGTCGAGAGTGTAAAAATCTCCGGGGCGAATTTTCATCAATCCAAGAACTTGTTCGTGTTGCAGGACGCTCGTGGCGCGAGATACCCCATCAGCCGATTCGAATGACACTGAACGCAGGCGATATTGTCGACCTTCGCTGATAACGAAAACGACTCTTGCTTCTTTTCCCGATGCCGAAATCTCAACGCGCTTATCGACGCGAACATCGATGAATCCGCGATCTTTGTAAAACTTATCGAGAGTGGCGACATCGTCAATCAACATATCTTGTTCAAGATTGCCCAGAGAAAAGATGAACACCCATGGCTTGGTCTTGATCTGTGCGCCGAGTTGGTTTGTTGTGAACCGGTCGTTTCCAGAGAAGACGATGTCTCGGATTCGCACACGAGGGCCTTCGACAATTCGGAAGATGAGAATGCCTGTATCGATGAGGCGAGACTCATCCGCATCGACCTCGACCATGTAATTGCCTTTTGCTCGATAGAGATTTTTGATCTTTTCGATAGCTCGTTCGAGAAGAAAATCGTCGCGCGGCCCACCCGCATAGAGTCCAATGACCGCTCGGAGTTCCTGATCCGAAGCGATTTTGTTCCCCACAACCTGAATGTCTTTGATGATCGGCTGCTCGATAAGGATGTATCGCACACGCACAGTGCCGTCAGGGAGCAGTTCCGCATCGGCCGTCACCGAGTCAAATTGCCCGAGTCGATACAGAGTCGTCACATCATCTTTCACTGATTGCGATTCAAATGGCTGGCCGGTCGCAATACGAAGGTTGTTGCGTATCTCTTGTTCCGTCACTCGGCCGAGTCCTTGGATGAGAACTTCGGAGATCGGTCGATCGGTGAGAGCTTCGTCGTCGAGATTTGTCGTCACACTCGTGGACGCACTTGCGGGAATCGCAATCATCAACGCACAGCAGATAGACAAAGTGAGAGCAGTGATGGGCAAGCTTATTGTGGAAGAGACCAAGCGGAAAATTGATCTCGTTATCAGAGCCATTATGAGTTGTTTAGGTTACCGCTCGAGTGCAATTCCCGCCGACCTGACCGAAGGAACCTCATACGCTAGGCTCTCTCTGATGAGCACAAATCTCCTTCGGACTTCTTTTTATGATTTTCACATCGAGCACGGGGGAAAGATGGTGGATTTCGCAGGCTGGGAAATGCCGTTGTTGTACAGTTCTATTTTAGAAGAGCATCGTCATTGCCGAACCAGCGCAGGATTCTTTGATGTCTCACACATGGGGCGACTTCGTTTCAGTGGACGGCACGCGCGAAAATTTCTTGATTCAGTTTGCACGCGCCAGATTTTCGGGATGCAAGTTGGTCAATGTAGGTATGGAATCATCTGCAACGAGCAGGGAGGATGTTTGGACGATGTGATTATCTATTGCTTTGATGAGTCAGAGTATTTGATGGTCTGCAACGCATCGAACCGCTTGAAATTGCTCGCGCATTTTGCGGCAGTCAAAGGCGATATGAATTTCAAGCTCGAGGATCAGACAGAATCGACAGCGATGATCGCACTGCAAGGTCCCAAAGCGATGGAAATCGTTGGAGCGTTGTCTCGAGAAATTCCGACATTGAAGCGATATCGATTCGTTCAAAAAAGTTTGATCGTCGTGAAATTGATCGTCAGTCGTACGGGATACACGGGCGAAGATGGAGTCGAAGTGATTCTTGGATCTTCAATGGCGCGTGCCGCAATGGGAATGTTCTTGAAGGATGTCAAAAGCGGACAGAGTCCGATTCGACCGATTGGACTCGCAGCGCGAGACACGCTTCGGATGGAGGCGGGAATGCCGTTGTATGGACATGAAATTGATGAGAACACAGATCCGCTTTCGGCTGGACTTGGCTTCGCCGTCAAAGTGGATAAAGGATCAGATGACGAGAAAATTGGTCGATTTATAGGCCAAAGCGCGCTTGAAAAAATTGCAAAGGATGGTTGCCCTCGCAAACTTGTTGGCCTTGGATTAGAAGGTCGTCGCAGCGCGCGTCAGGGAATGGAGGTTCGGCAAGGATCCAAAGTTGTGGGCAGAGTGACAAGCGGTTGTCTCTCGCCAACCTTTGATCGACCGATTGCAATGGCATTCGTCGATGCAAATTTGATTGAGGTGGGAACGAATTTGGAAGTCGATATACGAGGGACTGCAGTTGGAGCAGTTGTAGAACCACTGCCGTTTCTGCGCGCAGTTGCAAAAGTGTAAGTTCAAATTTGTTTTGTGAAAACTGAAGTCAAAAGTGAAAGACTTCCAAAGACCGCCAAAGACCTTCAGAGACTTTCAGAAAACTAGTTTTCAGGTTGCTTTGGCCGCTTCAACTTCGAAGATGCGCTTGAATCCATTTGACTGATTGGATTCTTAGGATTGACTTTGGTGGACAACAAAGACTGGAGCGAAGATGCCCTCTCGCTTTGTTTGGAGTCCTTGGAAGTCGAATTCTCGTCGAATTCTTCGAGATCAGAGCGAAAGAGCAGAGCAAGTGATTGGTTGCTTCCAAGCTGGCGGCCGAGTCTTTCGAGGGTTTGAACTTCAATTTGTCGTACGCGTTCACGAGTCAGTCCGACTTTTGCGCCAACTTCATGGAGTGTCAGTGGTTCTGCTCCGTTGAGACCGAATCGCATACGAAGCACTTCCGCTTCACGAATGTCAATGGTGTCGAGGAGTCCGACGATCACTTTCAGGATTTCGTTTTCTTCGACGACCTTCGTAGGGTTCTTCGTCATCGTGTCTTCGAAGATATCCGCAAGATCCGCAACATCACTTTCGGAGCGATTTGAGACAACTTGATTTGGCGTGCTGTATGCACGGAGCGCACGCCGAATGATTTGCAGTTTGCGAAGTGGAACTTGCATCTCTCGAGCGAGTTCCGTCATCGATGGAGGGTGCCCCAATTTTTCTTCAAGCATCTTCGACGCTGCTTTGCAGCGACCGATCAACTCGATCATGTATGCGGGAATATGTATCGGCTGACTCGCATTGAGTAGCGTTCGCTTGATGGACTGTTTGATCCACCACGACGCATATGTGGAAAATCGCGCACCTTGTGCAGGATCGAAACCCTCAACTGCGCGGATGAGACCAACATTGCCTTCTTCAATCAGATCAGGCAAGGCGATCCCACGATTCATATACCCCTTGGCAATTGCAATAACCAATCTGAGATTCGAAGTAATCATCCGATCCTTCGCGGCGGCATCATTGTCGTTGATGATCAGCCAACCAAGTTGCCGCTCTTCAAGAGGAGTCAACAATGCAACGAGACTTATCTCGCGCACATACATTTGAATTTCGGTTTTTAATTCAGACTTCGCCACGCGAACCTCTCATGGTAAGTTGGAAGGATACCCAAACGCCAGCCTATTTTTGATTCCTTGTTTCTCTTTTCTTCTTTTATATACCGCCACGAAACAATAGCCCATTGACACAATCCAACCACAATCCTCAAGACGATATTTCCCAAATTCTTGCGAGGTGGGAATTCTCTGAAGGAACTCCTAGAGTGCGATTTTTGGATGGAATTGGCGAAAATCGTCGAATCCAGATTCGGTTGGAGGCTGGAATTCTGCAGTTTGAGTTGTTTGGACGACCAGATGGCAAGCGCCCAGAAGGGGCGGAGTCGTGGTTGGAACTCTGGGGTTTGAACCAAGAAAAATTATCACAAGAAAAATGCGAAGTTCTGCGGGGGGAGGTTCTTTTGTACCACCAACGAGCAGCTGCATTCTTGATGCTGGAGGATTTTGTGTCGGTCGTACGCGACTGCGATCGAAATTTAATCGCAATCAACTTTGTGTGGGATCGCGCCACACATGGAGCAGAGTTCCATTCCTTCGATGCGATTCGGGTTGCGACTGTGTTGTTGCGAACACGTGCCGAGGCGTCGATGTGCATTCGCGTTGGCGATACGCAAGGAGCACTCGCAGCAATCGACCGAGGGTTGGCGAATCTGCATCGAAGCGCAGGATCATCGCAGCGATTGGCAGAAGATGATTCAGCCGAGGCGTCGCTCCTACGTTCAATGCGCGACGCGCTCGTTCCGAAATTGCCGTCAAGTCAACGAGTTGATCTGGAGTCGAGATTGAAACATGCGCTGCGTATGGAAAATTATGAGCTTGCTGTGATTCTTCGCAATGAGCTGCGGCAAATTGGCTACTAGAGCGATCCGTTTGGAGTGATGGGAGCCGGCGATAATTTTTCGAGTGCGCTACGAAACGGCTCGCCGCCGAGCGTGGGATCAATCGCACGCAATCGCGCGAGTCGAGCTTGAACATTTTCGCCGCCACGACCAGATTCCTGAGCAATTCGCATCTGAATGACTTGAGAAATCCACCATTCCTTCGATCCCTGAGCAACACGCGTTGCAAGGTCGCGCGCACTTGCCATGGCACGCGTTCGCAGTGCGTCGCGCGCTGTCACATTCTTTGCCTCGGTCGCCGCAATTTCCGCATACGAAAGCGCTTCAGTCAATCTTCGAAAGTCGTCGATGCTTGCCCAAGGCTTGGAAGTGATCGCATCAGAGCGATCGACTGCAGAATCCCACGATTTTTCATAGATGGCGGCATCTGCAGCGAGACGCGCGAAAGATTCTGTCAGTGCAGACGCGGATTTCGATTCGATAGGTGGGAAAAGATTTTCCCAAGCCTCAAGTGCATCGAGAGCACGCTGAGCAGAGAGGGCGGATTTCGCATTGTCAGTTCCGCTGAGGGTTGCGGCAAGTTCGACTTGACGCCGAGCAAAGTCGATGATGCAAGTGAGAGCCATCGGATTTTCTTCGGTCATAAAACTTGCAGGTAAAGATGCAAGTTCTCTATCAAGCGCAGCACGCGGAGGCGTTCCATGACGAGCGGCGCGTTCAAGTCGAAGCCGTAAAATGCGCTGCGCGTCATACATCGTCCAACCATTCCACTGAGAAATGATTGGAATTTCGTCAATGCGTATTGCTTGTTGTTTCGTTGGCGAGAGTAAATCTGCAGCGACTCGAACGGCATACGCAGTCGCATTCACTCGAGATCCTGGATCAAGTCTTGCATTGCGCGCCGTGCGTTCGAGATCTTCAATTCGCGCCGCGGCCTGCGAGAGCGCAGTCACTTGATCCGCATTTGAGGGCGTCGATTGCGAAAGAAAATCTTGGATCATCCGTCGTGCTTTGAGCGCCTCCCATTGCGCAACCGTACTTGGTCGTGATGGAAGTTCCGCAAACCGAGTTGCTGCAAGAGCGAGCGTGCGTTCAAATTGATCCTCTCGCCCATTGGGATTCGCGCGATCAAGTGCGAGTTCAATATCCAAAGCAGTTTGCATCGCTGTGAGCGCCATCGGTTCCTGCGCAGAGCACTCTGCAAATCGGCGGTAATCATCGGCAGCATCAGGCCAATTGCCTTGGCTGGAATGGATTTCCGCAAGCACTTCAATTGCTGTTGACTGCGCTTCTGGATCGATGACCTGATTGGAGAATGTGCGAAGTGTTGCAATGTCTGCGGGAGAGTTTGGATTTTTCAGCAAATTGTCTCGAGCGATTGCGATCAATGCCAGAGGCGGCAATTCTGTTTCAATCAGCGCGCCCCTCAGAACTCCCGCCAGACGCTCCAAGACTGCTCTACGAACACCAGCACGCTCGGAGGGGAGCGATGCGCGAAGTGTCATAATCCAAGGATTGAGGGATTGTTCGGTTGCCGGAGATTTTCCAGCAAAGACTCGAGAGCGGACAAGTGCGTCAGCTGTCAGCAACCGCAACGCGGTCGGTAGAGTTGGAACGACGAGTAGTGCAGAAAGTTGCTTGAGCGCATCAATGCCATGTCCACCATTCATGAGGGATTCAGCGGACAAAATTTTTGTAAGCACCGTCAGCATCGGATCGCCAACGAGCATCACACGCGCTGCGCCGAAGCGTGCGCTTTCTGATTGCATCGCAACCGATGCTGCGGCGACTTCTGCAAGATCAGCTTCGAGTCTCAATCTTGGCGGAATTTCCGTGCGGAGTTTGGAAATTGTTTTGAATAACAACGCGGCTTCAAGTTTGCGATCTTGTTGTCGCTGTGCAGAATGGGTCGAACGATCAATCGTAAGTCGCATTGTTTTCGCTGCAGCCGCAAGCAATGGACGACGACCACGCGCATCATCTTCGATGCGTTGTGCAAGCAGCGATCCAACAGGAAGTGTCATTTTCGAAATGTTTTTTTCAACAATCAAAGCCAATTCCAACTGTTTTTCGATGCGTTCGAGGGATGCGCTCGCTCGGGGGATGATCTGCGCCACGGGCGCGCCAGCGATAGCTTCAACGCCACCGTCGATACCCAGAAATCCAAGAACGAATTCATCTTCAGCTGCGTCCGCCAACCACAGAATCGACCGTGGATCATTTGGATGACTCTTGATAAGCGCTTTGCGTGTCTTGCGTAATTGGTTGAGTTCGATGACTCGATCTGGCAATAGAGTGGTGGGGCTTGTGAGAATTAAACGCGAGAGAGCAATCGCACGCAGCCGAGTTGTCGTTCGATCCGATTCTGCTGCTGATGGCTCCGTGAGTTCGAGATCTTCGAGTGCGCGTATCAGTCCAAAGTCACCAACTCCGCGCAGGAAATCTTCTTCCAAGATTGCTGCACGCGTTGGATCTAAAACTTGTTGTTGAATGGGATTTGGTGGGGAAGCTTCTTGCGCGGCGACATTTTGCAATGCGATACTCGCGGTGAACATTCCACAGAGACAAAAGTTGATGTTCAATCTTGTCATACGTGGAAATTCTTTGATAGGAGCAAGAAGGCGTTCACCGTTTGGACTCCGCAAATCCGATGTTTGCATATCCCGCTCGAACGGCCGCGTTAAATCCGTCAACTGCATCTTGCCACTGCGATCCAGCCGCAGGAACGATCAGAATGGGATGTGATGATTCAAAGAGTCCATCAGTCGTGCCTGATCGGCGACGCAATTGTTCCATAGCGGTGGCAAGCAATTCAAAGTTCGCTGCGGTTTGTCGCACGCCATCTGAACGAAGTTCGATCGAGCATCGATTTCCATCACGAATTCCCAAGATAATTTGCAGCGGTGCATCTTGAAGTGCCAGTGGATCGGCGGTGTTGCCACGCGATGGGAGATCAAGGCGATAGACCTGCTCGTTGCGTTCAAAGCGCACAGTACACACGAAGAAAACCAACAAGAGAAAGACAACGTCGATCATCGGAGTCATCGCCAGTCGCAGTGAGAATCCTCGAGCGGCGCGGTTTCTATTCATGATTCGCTTGCCGTTCATCAAGCGCGCAAACACGAATGGTCACCCGTTGTGCGCCCACTTGGGATGCAGCTTGTGCAATGGCGCGCAGTGCGGGTTCGATCATGTCGTATCGAAGCGACCGATCTGCTCGAACATCCACAGGTAAAGTTGGATCGCGACGAATGCGCTGCGCAATGGCATCGGCCAAAGCACGGTGGCCAGATTCATCATTCGGAAATTTCTTTGCGCCAAGTGAGAGAATTGCGTGGTCGCCACTGGCCAGAACATTGACAGCCAATCGAGGTTGAGATCCAGCAGAAGTTGTTGCCGCATTGTGAGGTTCTGGAAGTGAAACAAATGGCAATTGCTCGCCGCCCATTCGAGCGACCAAAATAAAAAACACGATCAACAGAAACGCCAAATCAATCAATGGCGTCATATTTGCGTCGATGCGAGCTGGCCCGCGTGCGTGCAGCAGGCTCACGAATTGGATCCTCTTCCTGATGTGTGCGATGTTGCTTGAGCTGTACCGCGTAATGTGATTTCCAAAGCTTCGGCCATCAGTGCGTCGATCCAATTTCGAATCATTGCATACGCCAATAATGCTGGGATTGCCACGATTAATCCCCAAAATGTTGTGACAAGCGCAGTGCCGATGCCTCCAGCGAGCAGGGCAGGATCAGCTTGTCCGCCAGATGCAGAGACGGTTTGAAACGCAACGATCATTCCATACACAGTTCCAAAAAGCCCGATCATTGGGCTGATTTGCGCCAGCACATTCAGACTTTCGATTGAACGAAATCGTCGTGCGGCGCACTCTTCTGCGGTTTGCTCTGCAGCATCGACTGCGCCAGACTTTCCAAGAGGAAGCGTGTCAATCGCCCCTTTGGCTATGCGCGCAAAGTCGCTGCCATCCGCTGCGACAACCGATCGAGCATCCGCTGTTGATCCGGTCGAACTTGCGCGCAGGAACGCATCCACCGTCCGTGCTGGCACGATGCCCTTGCGGCGATGAGCAAGCAGTGCGACTATGATCAGTCCAATACTGATCATGCTCATTGCGATGAGTAGCCAAATGATCAGACTTCCAAGCCACTCGATTTGCGTCGAACCATCAGGAAGCGTGCTGGAAGAAACAAAAAAGATGCGAGCAGCGTCGAGAGTGGATGAAAAGTCAGTTGGTGTGTTCATAAGTTTTTTCGGTTCTTGTAGATAAGTTTTTGATTGAACTTTTGATTATGGGTTCGGGTTGGATGTGGTCGGTGATTTCTGAGCGGCACGAAGGACTGTTTCTGCGCGTGATGCTGTCGAATCCAGACCGAATGTTTGCGCGCCGCGCAGCGCAGCACTCGCAAGCCGCATTGCACTACGAGGATCGCGATCGTTCAGCAGACTGATTTCAGCCGCGCTCACAAGCGCAACTGGAGAAGAACGGTGGAGCGGCTCGGTCATACCAATGCGCAGAAATGCGATGCGAGCGGCTGGAACATTTCCCGATTTTAATAGTGTGATTGCATCATCGAGTCGCTGTGTGATTTCATCTGGAAGTTCTGTCGAAGATGCTTCGTCGCTTGCACGCAAATCAGCCATTCGGCGGACGAAGCGATATGCGCTTGGTCCACCATGTTCTCTTGCAATTGCTTCGAGAGCGCCGAGTGGTTCTGCTTCCATCAAATGAATGCATGCGATCTGCGTTTTTCGTCTTCCACTTTGCGCATCTCGTGGATTCAGCGCATTCAGATCTGCCAAGAGTGTCTCGCGGTCGGTTTGTTGATCTGCTGCGCCCATCAATCCAGCGCTGACAATCACGATTGTGTCTGGTCGAAGTGCTATTGCGACGCGGAGTGCACTGCGAGCGTCACTATTTTTCCCTGGAGTGATTTCATCAAGCAGCCAACTCTTGAGCGACTCAATTCCTTGCTGCCCCAGTGTTGGACCTGCTCGTCTGAGCTGTGCATCATGGGCAAGAAAGGCCTCGCCTCCTTGGAACGCAACGACAGCAAATTGTTGCTCTTCGCTTAATCGTGTGATCGAGTTGATCACTTCTTGTACTGCCGTTGGATATGCACCAATCATCGAGCCAGAAGCGTCAAGCAGATAGACGATGCGGTTGGCCAATGTTTGGCGAAGGCCAGAAACAGTGACGATGTTGCGTGGGCTGGCCATCGGTCGCACAGATCGTTCGAGTGCACTGATGAGAGCGTCGCGACTTTGTTCTGTGAACACCAACATCTCACGCGATGCATCTTGTGCAGCAGTCATCGCGAGAACAGTGTTGGCGTCATTCTCGCGCAGAGGCATCGCCGCAGTGACTGGAACCTCCTGAACAATCACTGGCGAATCAATCGGAGCAGCTTCGAAAGAAAAAAGTGCGCCTGCAGTCAATGCGGGATCTGATTGTTGGCGCCAATCCCGCATGACCAACACGCCAACTGTTAGGAGTAGTAAAGCAAGACATCCGTGGACAACTGCAGAAAGAATCCACGGGATCAGCCGCCGAGCGCGCATGAGTTATTTCGACTCATTTCGTGCGGTTTTTTCGCCACTCGCTCCGCCGCTCTTGGACTTCTTTGGGGCGGTACTCATCATTGCGTCGACGCTGAGAAATCCAGGTCCAATCAGCACGATGTTGACTGCAAGAAGAAAGAGTGCGACTTGAGCTATGGCTTGATTGCGGCTTGCTTCTTGAATTGTCCACCATCCGCTTTCGGCAACAGTCGCCCAACTTGTCATCCAAAATGTGGCTGCCATATCACACGCAATTCCAAACGCAAAGATTCGAGAAAATGCTCCCATTAAAAGCAAGATTGATCCGCCGAGTTCGATCAAGCCAACAAGCCATCCAGCGATTGCGGGGTAGGGCAAGCCAGCGCTTTCCGCAATCAATGAAACCTTATAGAGACTTCGCGCAGATCGCGGCGGAGTTTTTGCAGCTGATTGAGAATCGGTGGATTGAGCCTCTGACGATTTGGATCCAAATCCAGTTGTTTGAATTCGCTGCCAATCCAAACCTTCTGCGGAAACTCCAACTGCAAGTAGTCGATTCGCATCGACGAGGGAGAATTCCGTGGTGTTCATAATTTTATGCCACCCCGCAGGAAGAAAGACTGCGCACAACACCAACCTCACTATGAAGGGAAGAAATTTGAAGGCGTATGTTTCGCGGAATGCCATTGGGTATCATCGTACGAAGTCGTGCAAATGCGGGCGTGGCGGAATTGGCAGACGCGCTGGATTTAGGTTCCAGTGGGGAAACCCGTGCAGGTTCGATTCCTGTCGCCCGTATTGTTCGCCGATACCCTTGACCATATGAGTAAATGGTCGCCCGATTCTTGGCGTTCTCGAAGTGCAAGTCAGCAGGCTCTGTGGCCAGATGCGTTCGAGGCTCGGCGCGTGATTGCGGAGATTAAAGAATTGCCGCCGCTGGTCACGAGCGGTGAAGTCGCTGCGCTGAAGTCTCAATTGGCTGAAGCCGCTCGAGGCGAACGATTTGTTTTGCATGGTGGCGACTGTGCAGAGAGTTTTGCTGACTGCAGATCTTCGGCGATCAC
>CAMBWI010000061.1 GCA_945871445.1 Singulisphaera sp. GP187
GTCGGGCGAGGAAAGTCCGAACACGGCAGGACACGGTGGTGGCTAATGACCACCAGCCTCGACGCAGGCTCGGGACAGTGCCACAGAAAAGAAACCGCCGGTGCCTCACGGCAACGGTAAGGGTGAAAAGGTGCGGTAAGAGCGCACCGCTCCTTCGGTGACGAAGGAGGCATGGCAAACCCCACCGCGTGCAAGCGCAAGCAGTCCTCAGGCGGCTCGTCCGCCACCTGCTGTCCGTAGGTTGAGGACGGGTAGCGTGCTTCGAGACCATCGGCAACGGTGGTCCAGAGAGAAATGATTGTCACCCGAAAGGGAACAGAATTCGGCTTACGACCACGCGCGTTGGGCGGATCCGCAAGGGTCCGCCCTCTTTTTTGTTGCATTTGTAGAAATGAAAACAACGCTGGCACAAGCACTTGTGCTTCATTTTCTGAAGAAATTCACCATCTTGAAAATTACGCAAAGAAAAGTATTGATTCTGCATTGAAAATCGTTAAGATCGCATCAACAATGAACCCAATCATAAAGACAAACAGTCTTCAGTCATACACAATGCTTCTGTATCGCAAGGCGATTCACCCAGAGTTCTTTGTAATCGAGAGCCGCAAGGGAATTGAAAATGGTGGACTCGAAGCCGAAGCATGGATTTTTCGTGGTGGTCATGCCTTGCGTTTTCAGCAGGACAAGCTCTGCCTTTGCGAAGTGGTGACAGATCAACCGCATGTTCTTCCAGAGCGCGGATTGACGAACAATTCTCCGTGTGCAGGCGAGCACGATCACGAAGAAAGTCTCTCTGATACGGTGAATTTTATGACAACAGTGCAGACGGAGACTCTTGCAGAGCATTTGTATCTCGGCACATACAAGGAAATGCAGGCGCATGCGAAGGAGAACGATTCATTGGTGTGCGATTGGGTCGATCCAGTTACTCGCAAGGCAAATCTTTCTGTGATTGATCTGCAGAGGTATCGATCTGAGATTCATGTTCAGACTTGGCACCTTCGCAGCGACTGCGGTTTGATTCTGCGTACTCAGTCTATGTTTCAGTTGATCGAGCTTCCTGTGAAAACTGAGAATCGCAAGAACAAATAAATGACTCTGCGCTGAGATCGGCGCTGAGATCTGTCCGACCATATTCTTGTATTCAGCATTCTGTTTTTATCAGTGGTTCGAGAGAAGTTCTCTCCAATGACAGCAGATTTCAGATCAGCTCAACAATTGATTCACACTGACCTACTTTTGGGTATGGTCGATATCCCTCGTTGTCGAGCGTCGGCCAAATTGGATGTCACAAGTTCGACTGCCGTTGAATTCACGGCTGAATCTTTTGCCATCGCAAAAGAAGTTGCTGCAACTCCAAGCACCCCCAATCAAAGAGCAGTCCTTTCATCAACGACTGCGGCATTTGTTGCAGTCAAACAAAGCGACCTAGCAGAAAGAGGTTCTTTAGAAACAGGCTTTCGCAGTGAGAAGGTGAAGCGCTTGGCTGAATTGCGCGAGCGTCACGACAGGGAATGCGAACACTGCACAAATGCCCGCGGGCATATTCAGACGGTCTTTGGTGAGGGCAATCCCGATGCAGATATTTTCTTTGTTGGCGAAGCTCCAGGCGAAACCGAGGATCAGATTGGGCGTCCATTTGTGGGTGTTGCTGGGCAAAAACTGGATGAAATGATCCGAGCAATGGGACTTCGACGAGAGGATTGCTATATCGCAAATGTTCTGAAAAGTCGTCCTCCAGAAAATCGAAGCCCACTTCCAGCGGAAATCGAGAGATGTGGTCCATATCTTGTTGATCAAATTCTCATCGTGAACCCAAAGGTGATCGTGACTCTTGGCGGGCCAGCGACTCAATTGTTGCTGAAAGTTGATGTTGGGATTTCGAAATTGCGAGGTGTCTGGGCAGAATGGATCCCCCCAAACGGCATTCGGCGGGGATCAATTCCTTTAATGCCAACGTATCATCCTGCATATTTACTGCGGAATTACACGGTTGAAACTAGAACCGAAATCTGGTCTGACTTGAAGGCAGTCACAAGGCGAGTGACGCAATCATCGAGTGAGTAATGTTCTGAATTGGCCGAACCATTCCAGATTTGAACCGTAATAGATGATCTTTCGTGCATCCAGACTTTGGAAGACTGCGTATAGATAATTGGAGGAAGTGGAAAGGAAAGGGTTTGAAAAACTGTTGAAGTAGCCAAGAAAATTGGCGTGTTTCGATTCGATGATTCATTCAAAGAGATACCCCCACGAGGAGCCCGTCGCAATTCATTTTGTGATGGGCTCTTTTTTATTCTGACGCATCGAGGAGTCTCGTTCAATCACCGTATCAACTTGACTGAAATTGGGATTTTGAATCCAACACAATCGTGACAGGGCCGTCGTTCTCCAAAGAGACCAACATCTTTGCGCCGAATTCGCCGTGCGCAACATGAATGCCTCTTTGGGAAAGTTGTGCCGCAACTTCACCGCAGCGGATGCGTGCGCTCTCTGGTTCCTCTGCATCAGCGAAACCTGGCCGATTGCCACTGGAAAGATCAGCAAGCAAAGTGAATTGACTCACGAGCAATATCGAGCCACGAATTTGTTGAATATCCAAATTCATCTTGCCAGCATCGTCGCTGAAAATTCTCAGAGAAGCGATTCGCTTTGAAATCCAAAGGACATCTCTTTCGCAGTCTCCACGGGCAATGCCAATCAAGACAACAAGGCCTCGTTCTATCGACCCAACTTCTCTCGAATCAACTTCAACCTTGCCGCGCGTCACTCTCTGCAGAACAGCAATCATCTGCGAAATCAGATTTTCACCAGCGCAAGAGCGGCGCTTGTAACGAGAGCATTTCCTTGCGGATCACTTTCGACAGGACTTTGTGAATACTCGCAGAGTTCAGGGAGTCCACCAGTCACAATTTTTGCAGCAGTCATATTTCCAATGCTGCACCAGCGTTGATGATTTCTATCTCGAGTGACCTTGTGCAGAAAACTCTGAATGTTTCCCTCAAGATATGTTGCAAGAAGTGATCGATCGTATGACTCCACTTGTTTGCGAATCTCGCCACCGATGGGAGTTTCATCGCCAAATTGCGGGCCAACATGGCTGAGATCTGCACTGGCGATAATCACCGTTCGGCCTGGTGCTTCTGCGATCGAAGTCTGAAGTGCAGGGACGATTTCATCGAATGACACGCGCGCGCCGTCATCGGAAAGAAGTGGGACAAGTGGGCTTGGCACAAGCAAAGCAACAATTGGGACATTTCCAAAGATCGTATGAATCCAAGGCAGATGAATCGATATGGAATGTTCGCCAAGATGATCGACTTCATCTTTAAAGAGTCGGTCTCCAAGTTTCTTATGGAGTGAATCAATGAATGTTGTATCGGGTTTGAAAATTCCAAATGGACTATTGAATCCAAATCGACTCATCACAACCCCATCGCCCGCGCCGAAATGGTTCGTTCCCAAAATGACAATCCGATCAACTTTGGTGTTTGCTCCAAATGCTTTGTATGCAGCTGCGTATGTTTTCCCGCCTCGTCCATAATCAAGATGAGGCGCAACGATGCCTAGGATTTCTCCTTCAAGTTCCGGATCTTCCGCAGCGGCAAGCATCTCGCGGATGCGTCCAGTGGCTTCGGCAGGATCTTGTCCAGCTGCATCTGCAGCACTGGTAGAAAAGGCGCCGATTTCGCGCACGCGATCCATTGCCTCCTTTTCCAAACGGTCACAATTGGGTCCCCACAAGAGGCCGGCATCATCCAAGACTGTCACCAACTGAAGAAGAAATTCCTTCGGAGCGCCCGTGGATTCGCTGATCTGATCGAGAGTTTGCTCTCCTTGAAAAATGGAAAGCAGGGGCATCAACTCTGGCGGAATGACTGGACTATTTCCATCACCCCGCAAATTTGATGGATCACGCAACGCAAGAAAAACCTTCTTTTCTGGATTTTCAACGGCAATCGGCATAAATTGGCGGATATGGGGTCTGTCACGATGTGCTGGTATTTCTTCCATACGGGGCAACGAGTGTACGGCGAAATCGCTTGTTTTATCTGCCACTTGGATAGGAATTTATTAAATCAAGCCGAGCAAATTGAAGTTGAATTGCGAATGACCGATAGTTGTTTCGTTCATAATTGATTTGATTTGGTCTATGCTGACCAACCCACTCCAAAGTGAACTTTTCAATTGAAATGCAATGTGATTCAACAACATCGACGACCCGATCAAGAATTTAAAGGATTATTTGAAAATGAAACCATCTGCTCAGAATCGTCTGCTTCTCGCACTTGCCCTCGTTGGATCTGCAACAACTTTGGCGTTCTCGCAGCAGAATGCACCGCCATCGGTCGGTGGAGCCGTCATTCCAACCAAACCACCGGGTAGTCAATCGGATGGAATCTTGTCAACAAGTAATCAGAAGGGGCCCAGTGCGCGTGAGTTGACGGCAAATAAGCCAACCAACCAAAATGCCGATCCCAATGCTCTTGTGAAGCCAATTCAAGTTCAAGGTGATCCAACAATTCCATCTGGTCCACCTCCAATCGTCTTTGATCCACCAATTATGGATCTTGGAGAAATGCAGGCAGATGTCCCAAAGACCGGCAAGTTGACTATCCGAAATGTGACTGACAAACCCGTTACGATTGCAAGAGCTATTGCGGGTTGCGGTTGTACCACTGCAAATGCTCCAAAGGATCCAATTCCAGCTGGTGGTTCGACTGAAATGGAAATTACTCTCAAGCCTGGACCGAAGCAGGGCGTGAAGATGTCAAAGCGCGTGACATTTCAGATTGAAGGTGCAGCGCCAATCATTCTCACTGTCGAAGGAAATGTAGCTGCCTATGTCACGATTACTCCCGATGTCATTGAAGGACCAGCAAAGGCGAATGAGCCTGGAAATCTCGATGGGAAACTTGTCCTTGCTGCTGCAGATGGCCAAGCATTCAAAGTCATTGGAGTCAATCCACCCGTCATTTCCAATATCAACCCAGATACTGCGACCGAGCACATTATGAACATTGACTGGGCGAAATGGGAAGAACAAGGTCGGGCGATCAAAGTGACTGTTGCGACGGATCATCCCAAGGCATCTTCATTGAGTGTGATGATCAAACGACCAATGGTTGCTGGTGATCGTCCAACGCCTCCGCCACCAACGCAACGACCTTCGGTTGCACCAACAAGCGAACTTGTGCTCGCAGCTCAACAGGGAAATGTTGTGAAGGTCAAGGAATTGCTTGCTGTTGCTGGAGTGAATGTCAATCAGGTCGATGGCGATACTGGCAGAACAGCTTTGCATTGGGCAGCTCGTGAAAATCGCGGCGAAATCATTGCGATTCTTATCGAAGCGAAGGCAGATGTGAACGCACAAGATAGAACCGGCAAAGGACCTCTGACTCTCGCAGCTGAAACTGGAAGCGTGGATGCAACGCAGAAACTTGTTGATGCAGGCGCAAGTTTGACTACACGGGATTCGATCGGCGGAACTGCTCTCACTTGGGGTTGCGCATTAGGTTCTGCAGAGACGGTCAAAATTTTGCTCGCCAAAGGTGCTGATGCAACAGTGGTTGACGTCAACGGATTGACTCCGCTCATCTGGGCTGCAGGAATCGGTAAGCCAGAAACCGTCGCTTTATTATTGGAAAAATATCCGAATCTTGACCTGAATATCAAAGATGGCATCACTGGCGATTCCGCTCTGATGCGTGCGGTTCGTGGTGGAAAGTTGGAAAGTGTTCGAATGCTGATTGAGAGGCGTGCGGATGTGAACTCTGTCAACAAGCAGGGATATACCCCACTTCAACTTGCGGCTCTTTCGGGAAGCAGAGAGAAGGCGATATTGTTGATCGATGCGAATGCAGATTTAAATGCGAAGGATGCAACTGGGCGAACTGCGCTTGATCTTGCGCAGCGACGAACAGATGATCAGGGCAAGCAAATATACGAACTCCTACTCAGCAAGGGCGCAGTCAGCGCAGTCCCAGTTCCGGAGCAAACGCTGGCGATTCCCCCGGCGAAATAATTCAAACATCAAGGAAGACAATGCCAAAGCCTCCGCAAGTGCGGGGGCTTTTTCTTTTGGGCTATTTGCAACTTTGGCTATAGAGTAGAGCTATGACTTCAGCAACGCTCCAATCGTCGACAACATCTGTCAAGACTCACAAGGCATATCAGGCGCTGATCGAACGCGTTCGTGATGCACATTTGCTTGGCGCGACGGGTGGGATCCTCAGTTGGGATCAAGAAACGATGATGCCAGAAGGTGGAGTCGAATTGCGAAGCCAGCAGTTGGCGATTCTCGCGCGGTTGCAACATCAGATGTCAACGGATCCCAAAGTGGGAGAGTTGATTTCGCAGTGCGAGGCTGATCGCGCGTTCATGGCAAGTGATTCCGTTGAGTCTGCCAATATCGTGGAATTGCGCCGTGACTTCAATCAAGCGACGAAATTGCCAGAGAGGCTGATCAGCGAATTCGCAGAAGTTTCCAGTAAGGCTCAGCATGAGTGGGCTTCAGCGCGAAAAGCCAGCGACTTTCAAATGTTCTTGCCTTGGCTTGAGAAGCTCGTTGCGCTCAATCGCGAAAAGGCGGCGTGCTTGGGAATTCCAGCGGGCGGAGAACCATGGGACGCGCTTGCAGATACATACGAACCCGGTTGCACGGCAGCATCTGTCACAAAAGTTTTCACGCCACTTCGAGCTCGTTTGGTCAAACTCCTTGGAGATTTGATGGGAGGATCTCGTCGTCCATCGAATCGATTCAATGAACTTGCATTGCCAATCGAAGCGCAGGCGAAGTTTGTGCGAATGATTGTCGAGTCAATTGGGTTTGATTTTAAACGCGGGCGTTTAGATTCCAGTACCCATCCATTTTGTGGTGGAAGTCATTGCAATGATGTTCGATTGACAACGCGATATAGCGAAACATGCGTCAATGATGCGCTGGGATCTTCTATGCACGAGGCTGGCCACGGAATGTACGAACAAGGATTGCCATCGCGTGCGATTGGAACGCCTGCAGGGACTGCGGTTTCGCTTGGTATTCACGAAAGTCAAAGCCGGCTTTGGGAAAATCAAGTTGGGCGTGGTCTTCCATTTTGGAAGTGGTGTATGCCAAAGCTTGAAAGCATTTTTGGTCGAAGCGTCAATGGATTTTCGCTTGAAGAGTTGTATGGCTCTGCCAATATCGTTGAACCTGGATTTATTCGTGTCGATGCAGACGAGGCGACTTACAACATGCATGTGATGGTCCGATTTGAAATCGAAAGATTGCTTATCAGTGGTTCGCTTGAGCCGAAGGATTTGCCAGGTGAGTGGAATCGCAGATACAAGGAATATCTTGGGCTTACGGTTCCTGACGATCGGCGAGGTTGTTTGCAAGATGTGCATTGGAGTATGGGAGCGTTTGGATATTTCCCGACATACACGCTCGGCACTTTGTATTCCGCTCAATTCTTTGAAGCTGCAAAAAAGGCGATTCCCGGACTCGAAGATGGATTTGCCAAAGGCGATTTCGTTCCATTGCGGGAATGGCTCAACCGAGAAATTCACTCGCATGGTCGAAGATATTTGCCCGAAGAACTCTGTAAGCGTGTCACTGGCTCTCCGCTATCGTCAGAGCATTACTTGAACTATCTCGAAGGAAAGTTGCGGCCGCTTTACAATTGCTGATTTGTCGGTCCGCTTGGGTGTTCTTTCGCGGGCTCACTCGGCAGTTCAATTTGTCGACTCGGTGGCTGTGATGTGGTCACAATCGTTCTGCCAGGGAATCGACCAGTCGTCGCAAGAACTGCTACGACCATTGTCCAAAGCGGGATCATGCCCACCCCAGGTATCGCCTCAGCGAGGAAGACCGCGAAAAGGAGGATCGGTCGTCCCAGCGCCAACCAAATCAGAATCGCAGTGACGAGATCGATGGCAATGACCAGCGGCTGTGCGACCACCGTGGGTGATAAGAAGAAACTGAATCCATCCGAAACAAGGGCTATCGCCAGTGCAAGCCCAATTCGGACCCACGATGGAGATTTCCAAACATTTGATGGTGCGGATTCTGGCATTGCGAGTAGTCTCACAAGACTCTACATCTTTTCACATGGCATACGAACAAAAAAATATCAGAAATGTCGCGATCATCGCCCACGTTGACCATGGAAAAACAACGCTGGTGGACGCCATGCTGCGTTCATCAAGTGCTGCTCTCGAAATGGAACAGGGCGCAGAGTGCGTAATGGATTCCAATCCGCTCGAGCGTGAGCGGGGGATCACCATCCTGTCGAAAAATTGCGCAGTGAATTATGTTGTGAAGAAAGGTCCTCACGCAGGCCTTGGGATGCGAGTGAACATCATCGACACACCAGGCCATGCCGATTTCGGTGGCGAGGTTGAACGCGTTCTTCGCATGGCAGATGGTTGCTTGTTGTTGGTTGATGCGATGGAAGGTCCGATGCCTCAGACGCGCTTTGTTCTTTCGAAGGCTTTGGAAGTTGGATTGAAACCGATCCTCGTCGTCAACAAATGCGATCGTCCCGATGCACGACCAACTGAAGTTGTCGATGAAGTCTTTGATCTCTTGATTGATCTTGGTGCGGATGAAATTGCGTTGGACTTCCCAGTTATCTGGGCATCTGGTCGTGATGGTTGGGCGAGTCGCGATCGAGATGATCGTTTGAATGGTGTTGACGATCTCTTTGCAACAATTGCAGAACGCGTTCCATCTCCAGCTGGAGATATGAATGCCCCGTTGCGCTTCCTTGTTGTGAATCTTGATTCCAATGATTATGTTGGACGACTTGGTATCGGTCGAGTCTTCGACGGCGTGTTGAAAGCGAACACGGCAGTTGTGGTCTGCAAGGCCGATGGATCGTTCCAAAAAGCTCGCATCCAAGGAGTCAAAAGATTCGAAGGACTTGCTCGGACGGCTGCGGAGTCGATCGAAGCTGGAGACTTGTGCGCAATCGAAGGCATTACAGATATCGAAATCGGCGACACGGTGTGTTTGCCTGACAGTCCATTGCCAATGCAGCGTGTGAAGGTCGATGATCCAACGCTGCACATGATTTTCCGCATTAATGACGGCCCTCTTGTTGGGCGTGAAGGAAAATTTGTCACCAGTCGGCAGATTGCAGAGCGACTTGAGAAAGAACTGCGTGCGAATGTCGCACTGCGCGTTTCTCCAGGCGATGGCGCTGAGGAATTCCACGTCTCTGGTCGAGGATTGCTTCATCTTGGTGTGCTTCTAGAAACGATGCGGCGTGAAGGGTTCGAATTAACCGTCGGTAAGCCAGAAGTGATCGAACGCGAAATTGATGGCGTGATGAACGAGCCTTACGAAAAGCTCGCGCTTGATGTTGCTCAGCATGTGATGGGCGGTGCGTTGGAATTGCTTGGACAGCGAGGCGCTGAAATCACAAAACTAGATATGCGCGGAACGCGTGCTCATGTCGAAGCAGATATTCCTGCCCGTGGTTTGATCGGTTTGCGTACTCGGGTTCTCAATGCGACGGGCGGCGAAGCTGTGATGCACCATTCGTTCTGCGACTATCGACCGATTCGATTCGCTGCTCGCAAACGTCAGAATGGCGTACTCGTTGCGGTCGAAGCTGGTACTGCGACGACATTCTCCCTTTTGAATTTGTCCGAGCGTGGCGTGATGTTCGTCAGCCACGGAGATACTGTGTACGAAGGAATGGTCGTTGGAGAACACAACCGCGATAAAGATCTGCATGTCAATGTTGTGAAGGCGAAGCCGATGTCCAATGTTCGAGAATCCAACAAGGAAGCGACGGTTGTTCTGAAGTCGCCACGCCCACTCAGTTTGGAAAGTGCGCTGGAATATCTTGAAGTTGACGAATATGTGGAAATCACTCCAACTTCAGTTCGAATTCGCAAGAAAATTCTGAAGGAAAATGACCGCAAGAAGTTGGTTCGTCAGCAGAAAGATCGTGAAGCTGCTGCAGTGGGATCTGACGAATAAGCGAGTCTGACCGTAGGATTTGTTGAATGCCAACGATTGTTCAGAAATTTGGTGGGACGAGTGTTTCCGATCCAGCGCGTATTCGCCGAGCAGCTCAGCGTGTTGCAGATGCTCGCGCATCAGGATTTGATGTTGTCGTTGTCGCAAGTGCAATGGGAAGCACAACCGATGATTTGCTCGCACTCGCAGATCAGGTCTCGGCAACTCCAGATCGACGCGAACTTGACATGTTGATGGCGACTGGCGAACAAGCAAGCGTGGCATTATTGGCGATGGCACTACGAGAACTCGGCTGTCCTGCAAGCAGTTTGACGGGCGGGCAAGCTGGAATTCGAACGGATGGTGTGCATGGTCGCGCTCGTATCACTCGAATCGAATGCGGTCGTTTGGAACGCTTGATCTCTCGCGGTGAGATTCCAGTTGTCGCTGGTTTTCAAGGGACGAGTGATGAAGGCGAGATCACAACACTTGGTCGAGGCGGAAGCGATACGACCGCCGTTGCAATCGCAGCTGCGCTGCGCATTTCGGAATCAGGTGGATACTGCGAAATTTTTACCGATGTCGATGGGGTCTATACGGCGGATCCAAGGCTTGTTCGTTCGGCTGTAAAATTGCCTCGTATTTCGTATGAAGAAATGCTCGAACTCGCCACGCTTGGCGCAGGTGTCTTGCACGCTCGTGCTGTTCTTTTCGGCGAAAAATATGGCGTTCCGATTCATGTCAGGCATAGTCAAAAACCAGATCATGGAACAATGATCTCTCGGGAGAATCCAAACATGGAAGAACTTGCAGTCGTAGGTTGCGCACTGAAGGATGAACTTGGGCGTGTCAGTATTCGGCAAATCAAGAATGTTGTCGGTCTGCAAGGAAGACTCTTTACTGCACTGGCACACGCGAATATTGTGGTGGATGACATTATGCAGACCGAGCACGGTTCTGCAACGATGATCGCATTCACTGTGGAGCATGCAGATCTTGCAGATTCCAAGCAGATCGTGGCAAAGATTTTGCAGGATTTGGCCGAGGGAGAAATGTCCGTCGAGGTTGGTCTGGCGAAAGTTTCGGTTGTTGGTGTTGGAATGAAAAGTCACGCTGGTGTCGCGAGCAGAATGTTTCGAGCGCTCGGCGAAGTTGGTGTTGTAATTCACAATATCACGACAAGCGAAATTAAAATCAGCTGCATCATCGACGCTGTCAATGGTCAGCGCGGACTTGAAGCAGTGCATTCCACGTTTGGACTTGGGCTTGGATCAAACGCAACGATGGCCATGCAGACGGATGCAACACGATCATGACATCGGATATCAGTCAGAATCTTTGGAAGGCTGACGAGCCGAGTCCAAATATTCCTCATCCGCCATCGCTTCCGGGTATGAAAGTGATTCGTTTACTGGGAGCGGGGGGGTTTGGTGCTGTCTGGCTTTGCGAACAACAAGGTCCTCTTCTGCGCAATGTTGCGGTGAAGGTCATGCGCACTGTGATCGCTGGTCCGAGATTGCGACAACGATTCGAGTCCGAACGCCGCTTGCTTGCACGAATGGATCATCCCGGCATTGCGCAAGTATTTGATGCGGGCGAGTCGCAGGATGGAAGCTTGTATTTCATCATGGAATTGGTTGAAGGGGAGCCGATTCTGGATTGGTGCAATCGCAATCGATTGTCAATCGAATCCAGGTTGGGATTGATGCGACAAGTTGCAACGGCAGTTCAGCATGCGCATACAAAAGGAATCATTCATCTTGATCTGAAGTCTGCAAATATTCTTGTGCGTGAAGTTGATGGTGCGCCAATTGTGAAAGTCATCGACTTTGGAGTTGCTCGGCTTGCAGATGACCCAGATGCGATTGTGACCATGCAAGGTAATGGGGCTGGCCCCGTGGGGACGCTGGAATATATGGCGCCTGAGCAACTCTCTGGCACTCGGCAGTTAGATACTCGTGCTGATATTTATTCACTCGGAGTTGTTCTGTATCAAATGCTGACGGGACTTACACCATTTGATTCTCGCCAACTTCGAGCAGCTGGAACTGT
>CAMBWI010000062.1 GCA_945871445.1 Singulisphaera sp. GP187
GTCGTGTCCACGGCTCGAAGAACGCGATTGATTCGAGCATCCATCGATTCGGTCGTTTCTGTGAATTTGTGAGTCAGGAGTGCGTCGACAAAGAGATCTTCCGAAGTTCCGTCCGCATTTGACTCTGATTGATTTGGGTTGGGATTCATCATGCTAAAACTCCTTTGCGTTGAAGGCATTCACCAAGAAGTGCACGCGCTCTTTGAATTCTCTTCTTGACTGTTTCTTCGTTGAGTACAAGATTGGCCGCAATTTTGCGAAGGGGCAAGTCTGCTCGGTAGACCATTTGAATGACTTGTGCATAGTCCGGCGGTAGTCGATTGATGCAATCATCAAGCGTTCCCATACGACTTTGAAATGCCTGTGCATGATCGCCGTCAAATGCAACGGAGTGTTCCTCGATTTCTTGGAGCATTGTCGGGTCTGCAATGACCATTCGCCGTCGCCCTGCAAAATCCATAGCGACCCTTGATCCAATACCTCGAAGCCATGCGCCGAATGATCGAGTACGGTCGAAGTCCCCTAATCTACGCCAAGCCACCATCATCGTTTCTTGGAAAACATCATCGACCATACTTCGGTCGCCAACAACTGCGCGAAGAAAAACCAGCAGATGATCCGCGTGGTCTCGAGCAAGGACCTCGAAGACTTCATGTGCAGTTGGTTCACGATTTTGAAATTTCATATCTGGAGTATTGTCCAATTGCGTACTAATGGGGACAAGGAAATTTATTAGGAATTATCTGGGTCGGTAAGCGGAGTGATAAATCTCTGGATCACTGGGGTTAAGATCATTGTGCAAGCGATGACCGTCGTTCCGATAGCAACTTGTGTCGCTGTTGCCCAACCGACACTCAATGATGCAGCACAGATTATGAATCCGAATTCACCAGCTTGAGACAGGATGATCGCCAACCGCCAACTGATCCGATTGTTCGTTCCCATCAATCTGCTGATGAAATATAAAACTATAATTTTCCCGATGACGACGCATGGGACAAATACCGCAATATGCCAATAACTCCCTATCAGTTGGTGGTTGTCGATACTCAGTCCAACTGAGATAAAGAAGAGCGACATAAGTAGTGTTTGATGTGGCCGAACGATCTGCTCAATTCTCTTGGCTGATGGACAAGTAGAGAGCGATATTCCAACAAGGAAAGAGCCTAGGGCTGTTGAGAGCCCGACGGAATCTGCAATCAAAGCTGCTCCAAGAACAAAGAGTCCGATCAGAAAGGTGAGCGAGTTCGAATCGCCACGGCGATCGAGTTGTTCGATGATTCGTGGAGCAATGAACCGGCTGAGGGAGATGATGAGTGCAATCGCCCCAAGTATGAGCAGGACTGATTCCATTGAGAACGATGCGGTCTCATCAATTGGTCGCCTGGGGTTGAGAATCGGTACGAGGGCAAGAAGTGGAATGACTGCAAGATCTTGCACGATCAAAATGGCGATTGCTGTCCGGCCCATTTTGGAATTGAGTTCGCCTCTCTCGCGCAATGTTTGCAGAACCAGCGCAGTCGAGGACATCGCAAGCATAAATCCAGTGACAAATGCTCCAGACCAGAATTGGCTCGTAGGCAAAACAAGAGCAGTTAAAAGAAGTCCAGTCAACACAATCTGAAGTATGGAGAAAACAAGAAGTTTTTGCCATGACTTTCCAATCTTTGCAGGATGAAGTTCGAGTCCGACAAGAAACATAAACAGGATCACTGCGATATCAGAGATATTGTGGGTTATCCCAGAACTTTCGAGGAAATCAAATCCGCTCGGACCGATGATGACGCCGCCCGCTATCAAGCCAAGAATGCTTCCAAATCCCATGCGATTTGAAAGAATGAGACATGGAATGAGCAAGATCAACAACAGGCAGGTCTCGCGCAGAATGGAATTCATGATTGAAAGTCTAACGATGAACAACAACTCGGCGCAAAGTTTCACTTAGATCGGTACCGTGTAGCACCATGCTGAAAATACTTGTGACTGGCTTCGAGCCATTTGGCGGCAGTCCTGTGAATCCCAGCGAGATGTTGGCGCGAGCGATCGCAGAAGAATGCTGGCCAGGTGCGATTTTGAGTCATACGATTCTTCCAGTCATTGGTGGCGATGGTGCGCAGAGTTGTAGCGCCGCACTGCGTAGAGCGATTGATTTCAATAAGCCAAATATTGTTGTTTGCCTGGGAGAAAATGCCAAGGCGTCACATATTTTATTCGAACGAGTCGCAATCAATTTGCGTGATGACCGAATTGCAGATAACGCAGGCGTACAGTGCCAGGATCAAGCAATTATCGTTGATGGACCGAATGCATATTTCTCATCGCTGCCAGTTCGTGCGATGCGGGATGCTTGCGAGGGAGAAGGCATTCCCGCACTGCTTTCGACGAGTGCTGGAACTTTTCTTTGCAACGAAGTTATGTATGTACTCCTCCACGGGATTGCAGTTGGAGAATTGACAAGTGTCACCACTGGCGGCTTTATTCATGTTCCGCAACTTCCAGAGCAAGCATCACAACGAGGTGGTCCCTCGATGCAACTTCGCCACATTCTGGTCGGAGTGCGCGCGAGTTTTTTAACGCTTCTTTCACCGCTGGGGTGACGACCCATTGAATGGAACCATCAGCGAGATCAATAACGCTACGCGTAAGTATGATTCCAGCTTGATGGGATAAACTCTTAGAGACAAAAGTAGAAAACTGCAATCCATAATGAACAATCATGCAAAGCATTCACAAACGAACGAACCATCGTGGTTTGATATAGGCGCACTCGTGATGGATGTTGATGGAACGCTCACGGATGGCGGTATTTATCTTGATGATGCTGGAGAGGAATTGAAACGCTATGACGTTCGTGATGGACTTGGAATTTCGATGTGGCATCGATCTGGTGGGAAGATAGCCGTCATTACTGGACGAAAGGGATTGGCTCTCACGCACCGCATGCGGGAACTTCACATCGATATTGTTGAGCAGGGAGCAACGGACAAAGTCGCTGCTCTGAACAGAGTCGCCGCGCGCCTCGGTGTGACAGCAGCGCAGTGCGCATTCGTGGGCGATGACATTCCAGATCTTGCAGTGATGCGAGAGGTTGGTGTCGCCGTCGCCGTCGCTGATTCTGCTCCAGAGATACTTGCTATTGCACAGATCACCACAGTTGCCAAGGGCGGTCATGGCGCAGTGCGAGAATTAGTCGAGATGATTCTGCGCAAGCAAGGGAAGTGGGATGCACTTGTCGCTGCATACGCGGCAAATTCGCCAACTATAATCCATTGATGCAACCAATACAGCGCTATTCGTATTCGCGACCATGGATTCTGGCGTTGGGATGTTTGTCAATGATTCTCTGCTTCGGCGCATTCGCTTCGCAAGAAAAGTCACGCCCGATGATCGCAGTCATTCCAAAGGGAACGACGCACGAATTCTGGAAGACTGTGCATGCAGGAGCGTTGAAGGGTGCGTCTGAAAGTGGCGTTGACATTCTTTGGAAGGGGCCTGCTCGCGAAGATGACCGAGACGATCAGATCAAAGTTGTTGAGAGTGCTGTCTCGAGAAAAGTTCAAGGAATCGTGATTGCACCGCTTGATGAAAAAGCGCTAGTACCGAGTTTGCGAGAAGCTGCTATGGCGAAGATTCCTGTCGTTGTCTTCGACAGTGGCATCAAGTGGGATGGGCGATCTTCTTTTGTCGCTACAGACAATCGGCGCGGTGGAATTTTGGCTGCTGAAGAAATGGGACGAATCCTTGCAGGACAAGGCAAGGTCGTGATGATGCGCTATGTGGAAGGGTCCGCAAGCACATCATTGCGCGAGGATGGTTTCTTGAGCACGATGAAGGAAAAATTTCCAGCCATTCAAATCGTCTCGAGCGATCAATATGGCGGAGCAACTGTTGATTCTGCATATCGAGTCGCAGAAAACTTGTTCAATAGATTTCCAGATTTGGACGGGTTTTATGCTCCTAATGAATCCACGACATACGCTTGTATGAAAGCTGCGACTGATTTGAAGCGAGGCAGCAAGGTTCATCTTGTGGGCTTTGATGCAAGCGAAAAGTTGGTCGCTGGATTGCGCGCAGGTTCGATCGATGCGCTTGTAGTTCAGAACCCTTTTCGTATGGGAGAGCTTGCTGTAACGACTATGGCGAAAGTCATTCGTGGTGAAAATGTGCCAAAAGATGTGGACACAGGATGCACGTTGGTGACTCGAGCCAACATTGATGACCCCGCCATTCGCACGGTTCTTGAGCCTCCGATTGCTCAGTGGTTGAAATAACGAACTCGATTTGCATGAGTTGCGGATCAGATCAATCCTCGAAGAGACTCTCGAAATGAAATCTCCAACCCTTCGACTGACTGGCATCAGTAAGACCTTCGGTGCCGTGCATGCTCTGCGAGGAGTAAACCTTGATCTTGCTCGAGGTGAAATACACGCGATTCTTGGCGAAAATGGCGCTGGGAAAAGCACGCTCCTTCGCATCATGGCTGGAGTCGAATTCTTGGATGCTGGTTCTATGCAGTTGAGCGGGCAGAGATATTTTCCAAGGTCACCACGAGATGCGCGGGTTGCGGGGGTTTGTGTCGTGCACCAAGAACCTGCAATTGCTGAGCATCGCACTGTCGCTGACAACATCAATCTTGGTTGCGAGATTTCTTCCTTTGGAATTGTTGATCGAACTGGTCAATTGTTGAAAGCCCGTCAGGCACTCGAAGCGATCGGCGCAGGAATGATCGTCGATCCCGCATCACCCGCAAGCGCATTGACAGCTGGAACACGACAACTCGTTGAGATTGCTCGTGCATTTGTGATGCGTCCTTCGGTGCTCCTTCTTGATGAGCCGACAAGTTCTCTTGGACGAATTGAAGCAGATCAACTCTGGGATGCGGTTCGCTTATTGGCAAAGTCTGGAGTTGCGGTCGCTCTCGTCTCTCATCGACTCGATGAAGTGCGCCGTGTTGCCAATCGAGCGACAATACTTCGAGATGGCGCTGTGGTGGAAAGCGGAGAACTTGCGATGCTTGACGATGACGCGTTGGTGCGTGCGATGTCTGGTAGATCTTCGAAACAGCAGGTTGCACGCAAACATTGCACAATTGGAAAAGTTTGTTTTCAAGATGGTCCATTCCAGATCCACGCAGGAGAAATTGTTGGGGTCGGCGGTCTTGTTGGTTCTGGCCGCAGTCGATGGCTTCGTGAATTGGCTTTGAAATCTGGCGCGGCACGAGTGAGCGAAGATCGTCGCAGCGAAGGCTTTGCGCAATCACTTTCGATTGCAGAAAATTTGACGCTTCCAATTCTTGGGCGCATGGGACGTTGGGGGATCGTGCTTGCGAGTCAGCAAACGGAAGTAACCAAAAAATGGACAGAGACGCTTTCTGTGAAATGCACAAGTCCTTGGCAACGTATTGGCGATCTTTCTGGAGGGAATCAACAGAAGGTTGCTATCGCTCGAGCTTTGGAGCAAGGAACTGCGCTCATCCTTGTCGATGAACCAACCCGCGGAATTGATGTTTCCGCCAAGTCTGCAATTCACCACATTCTTCGCCGTACTGCGGATGATGGGCATTCAATTGTCGTTGTTTCAAGTGATACGAAAGAATTACTTGCGCTCTGCGATCGCATCGGAGTGATGTGGCGTGGTTCACTTGGAAATGTGAAACCGACAAGCGAGTGGACCGAGCATTCAATCGTCGATACTGCGCTTCGTGGCGCAAGTGCGGAGAGCGCAGCGTGAGCACGGTCAATCTTACAAACAGCGGATCACGGTGGAAGTCCGCTTTGAAGCGCTTGCTTGGGCCGACCGCAGCGCTATGTGCTGTCATTCTGTTCTTTTCGTTGGTCGCCCCAGAGTCATTTTGCACGGTTCAAAATGCGCGAACACTTTCTGCGCAGTCCGTCGTGGTTGTGTTGGGGGCAATTGGAATGACATTTGTCGTCGTTGGTGGTGGCATTGATCTTTCGATTGGATCAGTGATCGCACTTTCATCCGTCGCATCAGCACTGTCGATTCGTTGTGGATTTGGAACGGGCACATCGGCTCTGATTGGATGTTCAGTGGGATTGCTTGTCGGATGCATCAACGGATTCTTGGTCGCATCCGCACGATTGCCAGCGTTCATCGCAACGCTTGGAACGATGGGAATTGCGCGTGGTGTTGCGAAATGGCTTGCGGGTCAAAGCACGATCTATCCACCCGAGGATTGGACGAGTTCTTTGATGGCGAAGAATCCAGATCCAAGTTGGCTGCTTGTCGCTCCTGGAGTATGGATGACCATTGTGATCGCACTCGCATTTGGATTCATCCTCAGTCGAACTGTCTTTGGTGCGTGGGTCACGGCAGTTGGAAGCAACGAATCTGCGGCGCGACTCTGTGGAGTTCCAATCGTCCGCGTCCGATGGACGACATATGCACTTTGTGGACTTCTCGCAGGCGTAGCAGGTGTTGTGCAATTTCACAGACTCAGTGGTGGCGATCCAACGACAGCGAATGGAAAAGAGTTGGAAGTAATCGCCGCTGTTGTGATCGGTGGCGCAGCGCTTTCGGGTGGATTTGGAACAGTGGGAGGGTCAATTGTCGGCGCAATTTTGATGGCTGCGCTCGCCAATGGATGCAATCTTGTTGATTGGAATTCTCTTGGAAGATGGGGGGTTTCGCCAGAAATGGCGCAAACGCTCGCGGGTTGGTTTGGGTCGAGTGGGATTCCAAATTATGCGCAGGAAATTTTGGTGGGTGTGGTCATTGTGATCGCAGCGCTCGCAGATCGGAGGCGTCATAGATAATGCCATCATAATTTCACCTTTTCTATTGGTCACAGCAATGATTCACACGATGAACAATCAATCAACTCCATCGTCGATTCCAATTCCTGCGGTCGCAACGATCACTGGCGCGCCTGCGCCGTTTGGTCCAATTCCAAGCGCAAGACAGATGCGTTGGCACGCGATGGAATCACTCATGTTCATTCATTTTGGTGTGAATACATTTACTGGCGTTGAGTGGGGAGGTGGCAATGAAAATCCATCGCTCTTCAATCCGACTCAGCTTGATTGTCGGCAGTGGGCGCGGGCGGCGAAGGATGCGGGACTTCGAGGAATCGTGATCACGGCAAAGCATCACGATGGATTTTGTCTGTGGCCATCTGCGGTCACCGATCATTCGGTCAAGTCCAGTCCGTGGCGCGATGGCAAAGGTGATGTGCTTCGAGAACTTTCGGATGCGTGTCGCGCTGAAGGATTGGTTTTTGGCGTTTATGTATCGCCGTGGGATCGCAATAATCCAAAGTATGGATCGGGCGATGCATACAACGAATATTTTGCCTCGCAGTTGAAAGATGTTCTTTCAAATTATGGAGAAGTTTCTGAAGTTTGGTTTGACGGGGCATGTGGCGAAGGTCCAGACGGCCGACGCCAGGTTTATGATTTTCCAAAGTTCATCGATGTCGTGCGAACGTGTCAGCCGAATGCTTGCATCTTTAGTGATGGAGGTCCAGACATTCGTTGGGTTGGAAATGAAAGCGGATACGGCAGTGAAACAAATTGGAGTCGCATGAATGCGAAGGATTTTTTCCCTGGGATTACAGGACGAAATGAAGATCTTGCACGTGGTCAACGCGATGGCACCGATTGGTTGCCTGCGGAAGTCGATGTCAGTATTCGGCCGGGTTGGTTCTGGCGTGCAGCGGAAGATGACCGCGTCAAAAGTCCGCAGACGCTCGAGAAAATTTGGTTCGAGAGTGTCGGGCGTGGCTGTAATTTACTTCTGAACATTCCTGTGGATTCACGCGGATTGGTTGCGCCTCAAGAACTTGCCTCGCTGAAGGAGTGGGGCAATCTTCAGCACGCAATGTTTGCTGTTGATTTCGCCCCCAAAGCGGAAGTCTCTGCATCTTCGACGCGGCTTTCAACGAATGCGTCAGCATTTGCGGCAACAAATGTCACCGACGGAAATCCCAATACATACTGGGCAACTGAAGATGCTGTTATGAATGGAACTTTAGAATTCCAATTCAAAAGTCCAGTGAGCCCTCGCGTGATTCGTATTGAAGAAGCAATTCAACTCGGTCAACGCGTTGATGGATTTCATATCGAAACGCGAGGTGGCGATGGTGTTTGGCGTAAAGTCGCTGAGGGAACAACAATTGGTGTTCGGCGAATTCTGAAACTGCAAGGCGAAGGGGTGAATGGTGTGCGTGTTGTGATCGATCAATCGCGCGCTTGTCCGTGCATCAGCCGCGTCTCGATTTATTGAACGCAGCAGTTGATATTGATGTTGTACAGCGGTCTGAATCGAGTTGGGGAATCGAGCCACGGATACAGCCACGGATACAGCCACGGAATTCCATAAGTGGTCAGCCGTGAAAAGTCCTCTCGGGACTCAAACAGTCCTCGGCGACCGACACGATCCAATTGTTCGAAGTTTGATTGCAAGTTCAGTCGGCCGCCTGCGGAACTCGCCCGAGAGAACTTTCCAACGGCTGGGAACGCAAGTAGAAGTACGACTGATACAGCCACGGATACAGCCACGGATACAGCCACGGATACAGCCACGGAACTACATAAGTGGTCAGCCGTGGAAAGTCCTCTCGGGGCTCAGACAGTCCTCGGCGACCGACACGATCCGGTTTGCTACATTTTATTGCAAGTGCCGTCGGCCGCCTGCGGAACTCGCCCGAGAGAACTTTCCAACCCCCTGGGCACGCAAACGAAATTGCGACGGAATCGAAAAATCTCAAATCCGCTCCTGTATCCGCGGCTCGAAATTTTCGACGGTTGCTTTTCGATTTCGGATTTAGTGCGATGCAGCAGGAGGCGTCGGTGGAGGATCGCCTTCAGATGAAGCCGCATGCGCTGAACTCGCAGCAATTGGCGAGGGTCGCTTGGGTCCAAAGCGTGCGGTCACGGAGAGAATCATCACGAAGAAAACAGGCACAACAAGCTGATCCATCGTCGCCGACCCAATCATTCCACCAAGCACTGTGGTACCAATCGATTGACGACTATTTGCGCCAGCACCAGTTGCGATCGTCAGCGGCAACACACCAAGCATGAATGCAATTGCTGTCATCATGATCGGCCGCAGTCGTTGGTGAGATGCGTTGACAGCGGCATCAATGATGCTCTCGCCAGCTTCGTATCTTGCCTTGGCAAATTCCACAATCAAAATTGCGTTTTTCGCTGCGAGTCCGACGAGCATCACGAGACCAATCTGCGCATAGACATCGAGTGCCTTGCCTCGGATGTGCATCAGAATCAGCGCACCAAGAATCGCAAATGTGACTGCGAGAAGAACATTGAGCGGCAGAACCCAACTTTCATAAAGTGCGGCAAGCAACAAGAAGACCGCGCAGATCGCCATCGCAAAGATGAACGGTGCATATGCGCCAGACTCGATCTGTTGATAGGTGGTCCCCGTCCATTCATAGGTGACTCCATCTGGAAGCGTCGCGGCCGCAACTTCTTCGAGCGCCTTGATCGAATCGCCGGAGCCATAGCCAGGCCCAGTGGATCCGTTGAGTTGGATCGTGTTGTACATGTTGTAACGGGTCGCATTATCGGTTCCAACTTCGAATGCATAGGTGGTGAACGCTGAGACCGGAACCATGCCGCCATCTTTATTGCGAACATATAGTTTGAAAACATCACCGAGTTTCATGCGACTTTCCGCATCCGCTTGAATCATGACGTTGTAAACCTGATCAAACTGGTTGTAATTATTAATAAAGGATTGACCGATCGTTTGCCCGATGGTTTGGAAAACTGTGGCCATGTCGAGCCCTAAACTAAATACTTTTGTTCGGTCAATCGAAAGTTTTATGATTGGGACTTCTGCTTGGAATGGAGTTGTCACCCCGGCAATTTCTGGGCGCTTTTCCAACTCAGCGATTAATTTGTTTGCTGCAGCGGAGAGCGCTGGATATCCGATACCGTTGACATCTTCCAATTGAAGCTGCCAACCGGCGACTGTTCCCAGTCCAGGAATTGGTGGAGGTGGGAATGGAAACGCCCCGCCTTGCGGAATTGAGACCAATTTCGGGAATAAACGGGTGATGATTGCTCGAGCATTTTCGGTGAAAGCATCTCGCTCGTCCCACTGCTTGAGAACCACAATGATGAAACCTGCGTTGGTTGTTGCAACACCAGTGAGGAAATTGAAGCCATTGATTTGAATGACATCGACGACCGATGACTCTTCCTTGACGATCTTTAAGACTTGCGCGCTGACTGCTTCGGTGCGTTCGAGACTTGCTCCAGATGGAAGTTGTACCCCGACGAAAAAATATCCTTGATCTTCATTTGGAATGAAAGCAGTTGGTGTTCGTTCGAGCAAGTAGACAACTCCCAATGCTCCAAGAACAAAAGTTAAAGCAATGATCCACCAATGATGCGCAAGCAAGCGCACGAAACGGGAGTAATGCCCAGTGCAATATTCGAATCCTTCGTTGAACATCACGAATGGTTTGAAGGTTGTCTTGTGAGGTTTTTGCAGAAAGAGCGCACTGAGAGCAGGGGAGAGCGTGAGTGAATTGACCATGCTCAGCCCGATGCTGAATGCGATGGTCAAAGCGAATTGGTTGTAAAGCTGTCCGGTGATTCCGGGCATGAGTGCTGCAGGAATGAAGACCGCAAGCAACACCGAACTTGTTGCAACAATCGGTCCAGCAACTTCCTTCATCGCCTTTTCTGCGGCGATCGTTCCGTTCTCCGCACCCATTTCGAGTTGTCGATAGACATTTTCGACCACAATGATCGAATCGTCGACCACGAGGCCAATCGCAAGGACGAGTCCAAGCAATGTGAGGGTGTTGATCGTGAACCCTGCGGCAAGCATGATGGCGAAGGTTCCAATGATGGAGACTGGAATTGCAATCATCGGAATCAGCGTCGCTCGCCAACTTTGCAGGAAGATGAAAATGACTGCGAGAACAAGAAGTCCTGCCTCAACAAGTGTGGAAATCAAATCATTGATCGATGCCGAAACGAAGGCAGTGCTGTCATAGGTGACTTGCCACTTGATCCCTGGCGGGAAGAGTGGTTGAAGACGATTCATTTGCTTCTTGACAGCTTCGACGACGGCGTACGCATTCGCAGATGGCAGTTGATAAATTCCGATTGTTCCCGTGCTTTTGCCGTTGAGCGAAGATGTCGTGTCGTATTGAAAGGCACCAAGTTCTGTTCGACCGATATCGGAAATGCGAACGACTGCGCCGTTGTCGCCAGTTCGCACCACAATTGCGGCGAATTCTTCAGCGCTGATCAAGCGCCCCTTTGTGACGAGAGTTAAATCAAACGACGGCGAGCCGACCGTTGGAGCGGAACCGACACTTCCAATCGATGCTTGTTGGTTCTGATCCTGAACCGCCTTGACGACATCAGGCGGCGTGATTCCCATCGCAGCCATGCGTTGTGGGTCGAGCCAAACGCGCATGGAATATTGCAGAAGCCCGAAGATATTGATCGTTCCAACGCCGTTGACGCGCGACAGAACTGGTTGAACAACGATGTTCGCATAGTTGGAGAGAAACTTGCTGTCGTATGCATCATTGGTTGATTCAAGCGAGACAACGAGTGTCAAGTTGGAAGATTGCTTGGTGATCGTGACACCGAGTTGTTGCACTTGCTGTGGAAGTTGAGCAGTCGCAGT
>CAMBWI010000063.1 GCA_945871445.1 Singulisphaera sp. GP187
AACGAATGCGTTGCTTGGTACCGATCCGACCGCGCTCGCACCTGCGATGGATGAACTCTTCGCAGGAAAATGGAAGCGTGGAACGATTCCACCACTTTGGGATGGCAAGACTGGCGAGCGAATCGTCGCAATCTTGGACAAAATGCTCACTCGCTAAATTCACAGTGCGCTCTACTCTTCCACGAGTGGCATCATTCACAAAATATTGGCACACGCTTCGGCATCTCCGACCAGTGCAGCTGTACGGGCGGATTTGGTTTCGATTCGCGCGTCCACAAATAGATTTGCGTCCTGCACCAACACGAAGACGCAGTGTCGGTGTTTGGACGACTCCGATCGAAAAGCCAAGGAGCATCACAGCGCCATCGACAGCAAAATTCTTGAATGAGTCTCGAGAGATCAGTTCGCCTACATGTTGGAATAATTCCTCGTCCGGAAAATTATGGCTGTACAACCTGCATTATTTCGATGATCTCTGTGGTGCTTCGTCGGCGGAACAAGCCATGTTGCAAGAGCGTCTCATTCTTCGATGGGTCGAAGAAAATCCGCCCGCGATTGGAAACGGTTGGGAACCATATCCAACATCACTTCGAATTGTGAATTGGATCAAATGGGCACAGGCTGGAAATTTGCTGCCAGAAATTGCAAGACAAAGTCTTGCGGTTCAGGTTCGATGGCTTTCTAAACGAGTCGAGCATCATCTGCTTGCAAATCATCTCTTTGTGAATGCAAAGGCACTCGCAATCGCGGGAATGTTTTTTGACGGTCCCGAAGCGGACCGTTGGCTCGATCAAGGGTTGCGCATCTTGTCGCGCGAAATTCCAGAACAGATTCTTGCTGATGGCGGCAACTTCGAACGCAGTCCGATGTATCACGCAATCATTCTGGAAGACATTCTTGATCTTATAAATGCAAACGATGCATGGCCAGGCCGCATCACGTCCGCGATGGTTCAGCAGTGGCGCACAACCGCAAGTGGAATGTTGGAGTGGCTTGCTGGCCTCGTTCATCCTGATGGCGACGTTTCGTTCTTCAACGATTCCGCTTTCGCAATCGCCCCGACGCTTTCAGAAATTCGTGCGTATGCAAATCGATTACAGATCGAATTCGGCGCTGAGGTCGACGGGAAACTTCGTTGGTTTCAAGAGTCGGGTTATGTTCGCGCCGAATGTGGCCCCGCGGTGCTGATTGCTGACATCGCGCCTGTTGGACCCGATTACCAACCGGGTCATGCACATGCGGACACGCTTTCGTTCGAACTCTCATTGCATGGTCAGAGAACAATCGTCAATTCTGGTACGTCGACATATCTCGCTGGACCGCAGCGCACTCGCGAGCGATCAACGGCCGCGCATAACACGGTCGAGATCGACGGATGCGATTCGAGCGAAGTTTGGGGTGGCTTTCGAGTTGCTCGTCGCGCTCGCATTATTGAAAGCGCTTGCGAAATGAGTGGTGGGAGCATCACAATCACAGCGGCACATGACGGATATCGCCGACTCTCTGGGCAACCGATCCACCATCGTCAGTGGCAACTTACTTCGGATCGTCTGGTCATCACAGACACGATTCGCGGAGAGTTCAGGACCGCTATCGCGCGCATCTATTTACACCCCATGGTCAAAAAGATATCGCCAGATGTTGTAAGACTGCCAAGCGGTGCGCAGTTATCCTTCGTCGTTCTTGGAGGTCGCCTGCAGATCAATTCGTCGTACTGGTATCCCGAGTTCGGTGTTAAGCAGGAAAACTTGTGCGTGGAATTGACAATGACGGATCTGAAAATGACCTTGGAATTGCTCTGGACTTAAAATGCACATTCTTTTTCTGACAGACAACTTTCCTCCCGAGGTGAATGCGCCTGCTTCCCGAACCTTCGAGCATTGTCGAGAGTGGGTCAAACATGGCCAACGCGTGACTGTTATCACTGGAGTTCCGAATTTTCCCAAAGGGAAAGTTTTTGATGGTTACAAGAACAAGTTTTGGCAGGTCGAAGAGATGGATGGCATCCGCGTCATTCGAGTGTGGACATATATCACCGCGAATGAGGGATTTCAGCGCCGCGTATTGGATTACATCAGTTACATGGTGAGCGCAGTGATCGCGGCCTTCTTCGTCGGGAAGGTGGACATTGTCATTGGGACATCGCCACAGTTTTTCACGGCAGTCGCGGCATGGATTGTCAGTGTGTATAAGCGCCGCCCGTTTATCTTCGAATTGCGTGACCTCTGGCCAGAATCGATTCGCGTTGTTGGTGCGATGAAAGATTCGTGGGCACTACGAATGCTTGAAAGGCTGGAGTTGTTTTTGTATCGTCGTGCTTTTCGCGTCATCTCGGTGACGCACGCCTTCAAGAAAAATCTTGTCTCACGCGGAATCAAAGCGAACAAGATTCATGTCGTTACAAACGGAGTAGATATCTCGCGTTTTATCCCCCAAGTTCGAGACCGAGCACTCGTGAAGGAAATGGGATTCGAGGGTCGATTTATTGCTGGCTATATCGGAACGCACGGTCTCGCTCATGCGCTTGAGACCTTGCTCGAAGCAGCGCATAAAGCGCAATCTCAAGGTGATGATTCAATTGGATTTGTCTTCCTGGGTGACGGAGCGCGCAAGGCAGAACTGAAGGCGAAAGCACAAGAGCTCGATCTTCACAATGTGCGATTTGTAGATTCTGTGGCAAAGGACGAAGTGCCTCGATACTGGGCGCTTCTCGATGTTGCGATCATTCATCTCCGTCGAACACCTCTCTTCGAAACTGTGATCCCATCGAAACTTTTCGAATGTATGGGGATGGGAATTCCCGTGTTGCATGGCGTTGCCGGCGAATCCGCTGAGATCGTCTTAAGTGATCAAGTTGGGATTCCCTTTCTACCAGAAGATGCAGGCGAATTGCTTGCATCACTTCGTCGATTGCAGAGCGACAAGGATCTCTATTCAAGGCTGCGCGAAAATTGCCTTTGTGCCGCAAAGAAATATGACCGAACAACACTTGCGCTGAAGATGCTCGAAGCGTTGCGTGGGATCAAGATTTTGCTTCTCAATCAAGCGTTCTGGCCGGACGTTGCAGCGACGGCGCAACATGCTGACGATCTTGCGCGCTATATGGCTGCCCATGGCGACGACGTTTCGGTGGTCGCAAGTCGCTCAATTTATGGCGAGCGAGGCTCATCGCTTCCCAAGCGTGATAATCGGGAGGGAATCGAAATTTATCGCGTGGGACTGCAGTTCTTTGGAAAACGTGGAATCATTCCACGCATCTTCGACTTCACTTTGTTCTACCTCGCAGCTGCGTGGCGTTGCCTCATTCTGTCTCGGCACGATGTAGTGATTTGTTTCACGACGCCGCCATTTATCGCATTAGTCGGCGTGTTACTGAAGTGGATCAAGGGAACGCGCTTGGTCTACTGGACTATGGATCTTTATCCGGAAGTTGCGGGCGCAGCAGGCGTGATGAAAAGCGGCAATTTGCTTTGGAACGTACTGACCTGGATCGATCGTTTATGCCTGCGCAATAGTGACAGAGTCGTCGCGCTGGGCCATTGCATGGAAGAAAAAGTCATCGCAAAGGATGCATTGCCCGAGACCATCCGAACGATTTGCGTTTGGAGTGGCGCAGAAATTTTCCCAGAAAGAGCGCGAATGGATAATCCGCTTCGCAAGGAGTGGAATATCGGCGAAAGGTTCACCATTCTGTATGTTGGAAATTTCGGACTCGGTCACGACATGGAAGCCATCGCAGGAGCGGTCGAGCGGCTGAAGAATGAGGAAGACATTCGGTGGCTCTTTATCGGCGAAGGAAAAACAAAGTCCATCCTTGAAGAGCGGGTTCGCGCGTGTGGCGCAAAGAATGTCACGATCAGCGGATATCAGACGCGAGATCAATTGTCCGACGTGCTCGATGTTGGCGATGCTCATCTCGTCACACTCTTGCCAGGATGGGAAGGTTTGATTCTTCCGAGCAAGTTTTTCAGTGTTCTGGCTGCTGGGAAACCAGTGCTTTGGGTCGGCCCCAGCGAAAGCGAGTGCGTAACAATCTTACGCACAAACCAATGTGGCCTCGAAATTGCATCCGGTGATTCAAATTCGCTGACGGAAAAAATTCGCTTCTTAATGACACATCGGAATGAGGCAGGGGAGATGGGGCAACGCGGACGTTCGGCATACGAAACGAAATATTCCTCGCAACGTGCTTGCGAAAAGTGGCGCGATGTCCTGATTGATGTGACTGGTTTGAGGAGATAAAACACACTCCCCATCGCATCGCTGTGCGATGCGTGGGTGGCCCTCAGGCGATCGGCCGAGGTCGCTCTCGAATGATGACAGCCGGATTTCCCGCGACGATCATTGTTGGTTGAACATCGTGAGTTACTACGGCGCATGCGCCGACGATCGCATTGTCGCCAATCATTACTCCCGGCCCAATGAATGCATCGGCGCAGATCCACACCCCAGACCCGATACGGATTGTGGATCGAATGAGTTGAAGATCACGCCGTCGGATGTCATGGGTTCCACCACAAAGATGAACATTTTGACTGATCGTCGTATGTTTTCCGATCTCGAGCTTGCCTAAGTTATAAATCTCGACACGGTCACCAATCGTCACATGCTCCGCAAATTCGAGAAGCCACGGATGGCGAATGCGGGCGCTTCGCCGAATCTGCGAACTATGCCCAATCTTTGCGCCGCAACACATCAGCAACCAGCGACGCCACTTGAATGCGCGGATGGGACTGAAACGAAAGCATGTCAAGTAGAGGAAAGCCCAGACGGCTCGTCGTACATACTCAGAGCGCGAATAAGGCGAGCGAGCGACCAAATCGAGGCGCTGATAGAGCGCATCCTTATCCATATTTCCAAAGCGTACACTCCTTTTCTCATATCGGAATCGCTCCGCTTTCCAGTTTCGGTCGTCATTCTCACCTTGAACGAAGAGTGCAATATCCGAGATCGCCTCACATCCGTCTCGGCGAGTGACGATGCTCATATGCTCTATTCAGACTCAGAAGCGTCGATGACGGGAGTAGAGATTGAATCTGGCTTAAGACTTTTTAGCCCCAGATTCTATTATCTTTCGCCGAATCTGCGAAAAATAACTCGCCTTCATTTTGGCAAAAACAAATCCCGCCCATCCATCAAGAATACCGAGTTTCCAAATCCAAGAATAGAAAAAATACGATGGAGCCAACCACCAACTCGGTAGGCTGTCATATTTTTTGCGCTGAATCGCCGTAAAATGTGCCATCACATCGGGTGTTTCTCGCAGCTTCATATATCGCCGCGCTTCCCACGAAGCATATTCCCTATGCCTTGCGATATATGCATCGAGACCTTTGAAATCCTGATGATCGACCAAGGTTTTCAGATGCCCAACTGTGCCTTCGAGGACTGGGTGTTCATGCACCTCCATATCGAGCGCACTCCATCCATCTTCGTCGATGCGTTCATACAAACCGCTCCCAACTCGAAAAAGAGGAAGCTTGATCTGCGGCACGCCATATTTCAGTTTCTTTCCAAGAAAATAATTGGAATAGCTGACGCGAAATCCAACGTGCGTCGTCATGGCCAAAGCACGAGAAAGTTCTTCGACGAATTCGTCCGTCAAATATTCGTCAGCGTCGAGGAAAAAAACCCAAGGGGTTGCAGGGGGGTGATTCATCAAAAACCAATTTCGCTTTTTCGGGAAATGCCCATTCCATCGGAAGGTCACGAATTCGCATCCGTGCTCTTGTGCAATCTCTTGTGTTCGGTCGGTGCTTCCAGAATCGATCACGACAATCTTGGCGAATCGTTTCAGTCGTTCCAAGCAACGAGCGAGATTTCGCTCCTCGTTCTTGACGGGAATGACCACAGTGACGGGCAATCGCAAGGCAGGCATAGCGCAACGCTATACGATTGCCTTTGTGACCTTCCTCTCCCTCCACAACACCCTGACCCGTCAGACTGAAACCTTCACGCCTATCGACACGGCCGGGCGAACGGTCACTTTCTATTCCTGCGGCCCAACTGTTTATGACGATGCGCACGTTGGCAACTTTCGCTCGTTTCTGAATGCCGATGTGTTGCGGCGAACTCTTGAACTTCTTGGATTTCGCGTTCGTCATGTGATGAACATCACCGATGTCGGGCACATGACCGACGATACAGATGCCGATGGTGGCGGCGAAGACAAGATGGCAGTCGCTGGTCGCCGTATTGCCGAAGCGAAAAAATCTGGAAAGCTTCCACCTGGCGCAGACATCGATCCACGCGATCCGCTTGCCATCGCCGATTTTTATGCCAACCGATTCATAGAAGACGCACGAACGCTTGGATTGAAAGTTGCGCAGGAATTCTCCACAGATCCAACGCTCATGCCGCGTCCAACGCAGTGCATTCCGCAGATGATCACACTTGTTGAAAAACTCATCGCACGTAATCACGCATATGTCGCAGGCGACGGCGTGGTCTATTTCGATATTCGATCATTTCCTTCTTACGGCAAACTCTCTGGCAACACGCTTGATGCGCTTCGCGAAGGTGCGGGCGAACGCGTGAGCGCAAACAACCAATCTTTCAAACGCCACCCTGCAGATTTTATGTTGTGGAAGCCCGACGCCGCGCACGTGATGAAATGGGATTCTCCTTGGGGGGCTGGATATCCGGGATGGCATCTCGAATGCAGTGCGATGGCTGCCGCATATCTCGGTGAGGAAATTGATCTGCACTCTGGTGGTGAGGACAATATTTTTCCTCATCACGAATGTGAAATCGCCCAGAGTTGCTGCGGATTTGAGCACACATCTTTTTCTCGAATCTGGTTTCACACCCGTCATCTTGTTGTTGAAGGCGAGAAAATGTCCAAGTCCAAAGGCAATTTTTTTACAGTGCGCGATGTGCTTGCTCGCGAAATCACCCCTGCGGCATTGCGGTTGGAATTGATCCGCACGCATTACCGCACAAACGCAAATTTCACTTGGCAGGGCTTGAAAGATTGCCAGAGACAAATTGATCGGTGGACGCGCGCGCACTCTGCGCTGATCAAGCAAGCGGCAATCAAACCTGCGCAATCCAACGCGACTCCGGGGCCGTTCCATCGCGCTCTTGAACAATTTATCGCGGCAATGTGCGATGATCTGAATGTTGCACGCGCGCTTGGATCGCTCAATACCGCAGTGAGCGAATCACCCGAAGGTGTTGCGGCAGAAATTTGCGCGCACGCAGAACTCTCCGCACTCGAGCGTATGAACGGAGTGCTTGCAGTTCTTGAACGCAATGTTTCTCCAGCCTCGCACACACAGAGCGATCCTGCCGCAGAAGAATTCAAAGCAAAAGTTCAATCACTCATTGCCGCTCGGGCTGCAGCGCGAGCCGCGAAAGATTGGGCCGCTGGAGATCGAGTTCGCGACGAACTCCTTGCAATCGGTGTGCAAATCAAAGATTCAGCTCAGGGCACGACTTGGACGAGAATGTGACAAAATCAACACGGCCAACTTCGCCACCAGTCATTGGCTTGATCGGATCGATCGGTGCGGGGAAGTCGACAGTTGCACAAATGCTTGCCGACGCCGGATGTGTTGTGTCCGATTCAGATGCACTTGCTCGCGAATCATTTCACGATCCCGCGGTGCGCGACCAAATTATAAAATGGTGGGGGGCATCTCTTCTCGATTCGCAAGGAAAAGTTGATCGAAGTCGAATTGCGGAAATTGTTTTTCCTCCTGTAAATCCTTCTGCGGCGCAGCGCCTTGCCGCAGACCAAGAGCGTAAGCGTCTCGAAGGCCTTGTTCACCCTTGGATTCATGCTCGCCGACGCGTATTGTTTGCTCAAGCAGCTGCGAAAGCAAAAGCATTCGTCATCGATGCGCCACTTTTGCTCGAATCAAACATACAAGGCGAGTGCGACGCTCTTTTGATGGTTGATGCTCCACTTTCGCTTCGTTTGGAGCGGGTTCGAACGAGCCGGGGCTGGGTATCAGACGAACTTATTCGCCGAGAAAATTCTCAAATGCCACTTGACCTCAAGCGAAAAGTTGCTCATCATATAGTCAACAACGATGAAACTATTGATTCGTTGCGGGCGCAAGTCGCCCAAATTCTCAGCATCATTCTTGATTCTCAGCCTCATCATTGCTGAAAGCCTTCCTAAATTATTACAAAGGGAAGTCGAGGGCGTGACCTCCTGCGTGAGATGAGAAAAATTCACTCTTGAACAAAGAGAAAGTATTCAAGAAGAACGCGTTCTAAGGAGAGCGCATTCGAGTTCTCGCCAATGTCCTGATTCAGTTCGCATCATCTTCTCAATCACTATCTATAGAAAAATTCCAACATGAACGAAACGCAGTCATCATCGCACGGCAATTTTCACCAGAATAAGGATCACTATCAACAGAAGGGTCGTCGTCGTCGACGACGCGGCGGCGGTGGCGGCGGCGGTGGCGGTGGCGGTGGCGGCGGGAGTGGATTTGGTGGTCCGCAAACGATGATGGCCTTCCCAGCGGGAGCGATACCAACAGATGAACAACTTGATACAGAATTAGCCGCGCTCGAATTGGAACTGAACGAAAAGAAAAAGCCCGTAAAAAAGAGTGATAAGGGAGAAGTCGATTTCGCTGGTCTTCAGAAAATGACGACCGAAGAATTGCTGAAGGAAGCGAAAAAACTTGGTCTCGAGGACAAGTCTGGCTTTCCAAATCATCGGCTGGTCTTTGAGATTCTCAAGGCCCGCGCATTGGTTGATGGATTGATACTTGCCGAAGGCTCGCTGGACATTATGCAAGAAGGATTCGGATTTCTCCGAAGCGCGGAATATTCCTATTTGGCTTGCGAAGACGATGTCTATATCAGCGCAAGCCATATTCGAAGACTTGGATTACGCCGCGGTCAAACCATCCGTGGAATCGTTCGAGCACCAAAGGACCAAGAATTGTTCTTTGCTCTTCTTCGTGTCGAGGCAGTGAACGGACTCGATCCGGCGACTGTACATTCGCTTCCTATCTTTGAAAACTTGACCCCGCTTCATCCCAATTCCCGCATTCACTTGGAGATGTTGAACCAACCAACACGCATCGAACCACGAGTTATCGATATGGTCACACCATTTGGATTCGGACAACGTGGTTTAATTGTTGCTCCACCACGCACTGGAAAGACAGTGATTTTGCAACAAATTGCAAATGCAATCGCAACCAACCATCCCGACGTTCACACAATTGTGTTGTTGATCGATGAGCGACCTGAAGAAGTCACCGATTTCAAGCGCAACACGCCAACGCGTGTTGAAGTTGTCGCAAGCACATTCGATGAAGAAGCTTCGCGTCATATTCAAGTCGCCGAAATGGTGATTGAAAAGGCGCGGCGTATGGTCGAGTGCGGCGAACATGTTGTCATTCTTCTGGACTCGATCACCCGTCTCGCGCGTGGATACAACAACGCAATGCCAAATTCTGGCAAGATCGGTTCGGGCGGTGTTGATACTTCCGCACTCATCAAGCCGAAGAAATTTTTCGGAAGCGCACGAAACATTGAAGGTGGCGGATCGCTCACGATCATCGCAACAGCACTTGTCGACACTGGCAGCCGCGCAGACGAAGTCATCTTCGAAGAGTTCAAAGGAACTGGTAACGCAGAACTTCACCTTGACCGCAAACTTGTGGAAAAGCGCATTTATCCTGCGATCAATGTTGGCGCGTCTGGTACTCGCCGCGAGGAATTACTGCTCGATCCAAAGGAACTCGAACTCATTATTCGCCTGCGAAAGGTGGTTTCTGACATGAATGTGGTCGAAGCAATGGAACTTCTACGAAGTCGAGTTGCAAAGACGAAGTCAAACGCCGAATTCCTGATGACAATGAGCATGGGATAAGCACATTTGTGTGGGAAGCAGTTGTGGGTTTACGCATCGCTTCTGCGTAGAATGCGTATAGATTTACAACGAATATTCATGCGAGATAAAACATTCATGCGCACGAAACCTATTACATATTCGCCGAAACACCTCAGTCAGAAATCGGGTTTCACTTTGATCGAACTGATTGTGGTCATCGGAATCATCGCACTTCTCGTCGCTCTTCTTCTTCCTGTTCTTGGCGTTGCAAAGGCCAGCAGTCAGATGGCAGCAAGTCAAAACAATATGCGGCAGATCGCAATATTGATGCAGGGCTATACGAATGACAATCGCGATCGAATTCTGCCGAGTGAATTTGATAATCGGGTACCTAATCCGCCACCAGCTCTTCCTTTTTATGCGGGACCTATGCGACAAGCGAAAGAAAATGGAGCAGGGTTTGTTTATCCACCTTTGGGTCCTGTCCGCGTAGGAACTTGGGCGGACATTCTTTGGACAACAGCGGGTATGGGTACTTTCATTATTCCAGACCCCGCAGACCCTGCGGAAAATACCCCATATAACTATCAATACGACTCTCCAGATCGTTATGTCTACGACGCTCATTCTAGCTATTCCAAAAACATTCTTCGCTCGACTGTTCCGATGAAGAAACCGTTTCTTGCAGCGATAGATCCACCAGTCGACGAAGCAACTCCGTGGGGGACTGGCGCATCAAAACTTGAAATTGATCACCCAGGATATTTCGCGGCGAACAATTTTTTCACATCTGCGCCTTGGCTTGGAACAGGTGGAGCTGGGCTTCCAACGGCAAACCAGTTGCCTCGTTACTACCCATCGAGTCAAATTAAATTCCCATCCAACGCTGTTTATCTTGTGGATAGTCGTGCAGGAGAAGTGATTAACCCTCTCGAAGATCCGTGGCAGGGAACTCCAGATCCCGTCGCGCCTGGAACTACCATCATTGATCTTTGCGAAGTTGACTTTCGATACCCCGGCGACTCATGCCTCTTCCTCTGTTTGGATGGTCATGTGCAAATAGAAACACGCTGGAAGAATATTGCAGAGTTGCAAGGCGGTTTTTTCACAAGCCCAGCCGATCCGCCACTTCCTGGTCCAACAGAACCAGATCCGCGAGGGTTGAAAATTTCCAATCTAGATAGATCCGATAACCCGCCGCCCGCCCCCTGATTTCCAAGTTCGAACTTTCGGGGCATCATTCGCAAGTCGTTTTTTTTTCTGCTTCGATTGTTGTTTTTGAAAAATGGCTGCTCTGGCTACTTGTAGGGATTTGGAATGTCGATACACTTACCCTCCCGCCGCCCGATGAGGGCGGTTTTTCATCTCGGGAACGCCACCGTAGCTCAGTGGTAGAGCACACCCTTGGTAAGGGTGAGGTCGAGGGTTCAATCCCCTTCGGTGGCTTCCGTAGGCACTCGTGTTGGGTGTCTGCTTCAGAACTCTTCAGGCGACTCAA
>CAMBWI010000064.1 GCA_945871445.1 Singulisphaera sp. GP187
CAATGGTCGCTGACTTCGCTCGAAGCTTTCCGCCTGTGAAGTCGAAGGAAGTTGCTCCACCAAAAAATCCGACTTCATCGCAAACGGGAACTTCTAAAGCTGACGCTCCCGTTCTTGCTTCTCCGCCCTCACCATCGCCATAATCCCAACCTTGATTGCCGCTGGCAGCGTTGCCCACAAAGTGATGACTGCGATCAAGTCGGGATCAGCGGGGGATGAGTGCGCATCACTTTCCATTTCAACTGCTCTCGCTACTGCTCTCTCTCGTTTTGCGGCATTCAAATATGCCTTGTTTTCTAGAGATTCTGTCACTAGAGCATCGGTCTTCGAAACCGAGGGTCGTTGGTTCGAATCCAACCGCGTGCGTTGCTGAATGTTCCGAGAATTATGGGTGAAGCCGATTTTTTATTAAGTATGATTGCGCAACTTCTGTGTTCAGTTCTCCATAGGAAATGACCCATATGAAAAACATTACAACTGGATTTGGATTGTGCGCACTCGCTTTCGCGGTTGCTCTTTATCCCGTTCTGGATCGCTTTGCCCCAATGAGTAAGGAATCACACGCAGTCGTACCTGTGTCAGCGATTCCTTCCGCGATGTTTGCACAAAGCGCGCCGGTCGCTCCTGCAAATGTTGTACTCGTTCCAGGCAACTCGCTGATCACGAAGACACCTGAAGAAGGTCGGCAACTGGCAATCAAGATGGCAAGGTTGATCATCAAGGTCACTCAGCCAGATTCCGCTGTGCGCGAACAACTTCGACCGATGTATGCCGACGATCCCGAGATGCTGATTGCGATCGGGCAGACGGTCGCAACTGAGTTTGCCACCATCGCAGCGGCGAACAACTATTGGAAGTGAATCTCTCCAATTTGATTCTGAATCACGACGAAGTCTTTGCAGTCTCAACCACTGGTACTTGCACTTCTCCGTACTTCCAGAACCAAAGAATGAACGGGCTGTTGTAACCAAAGAAACGCGGTGTTCCATCAGCGCGCCACTGCGGGTTTGTTGAAATCCAACTGTTGACGATTGCTAATCCGCGCTGGAAGTTCGAGTCGTTGTAACTCCCCCGAACACCAACGCTCGCATATGTGCGCGGCGCAATCTCGCGCACAACAACTTGTCCATCATTGCCAAGAGTTCCCGTTTCACTTGTGCGATACAAAAATGCCATCGATGTCATCGCACGCGAATCCTCTTGCGAATATTCCATCTCGACTGGAGATGTCATCGGAATATCGTTCTTTGAGATGTGATCGAAAAGCGTGCCAAACATCGGGCCCATTTTTTCATCGCTGCCCGCTCCGTCATTCTTGGTCACGACGGCCTCGCGGTACTGGGGATATTCCTTCACCTCCACCACGCCAACTTCTGTCAAGAGCGGCCAACCCTGCGGCAATTCAGCTTCGTGAAAATAGACAACCTTGCCTGATTGCCGCACGCAACCAATTACAGTCAGCGCACTGCCCGCAGCAATCAAGATGCCAATGATGGTGCGAGGACGCAATCGTGTGCGCTTAGGAGTTAATGGAGTTGTTGGTGCGTTCATACGAGTGCGTTTATGGGAGTGAGTGAAAAACTGTAAACGATTCTTTGAATTCTGAAGAGTGGCGTAACTGTAGCGCCAAGATTGCTTGCGATCTTGTCAATGTTTGATCGACGCAGAACGAGAATGCTATTTTGATAGCCTTACTCAACATGTTCCGCGCGCCATTCTCGTGGGTTCTGTGTGGCAGATTTCATACCATTGCTGCATTCTACGCAAATGGAATGTTGTTGACCGCAAGTATTGGTTGCGCAACATCAAACACAGCAACATCAAGTGAGCGATGGGCTATCGCTCTGCATGGTGGCGCTGGAACGATCGAGAAAAATTCTCCTCCTGAAACGATTGCCGCATATGAGCGCTCATTGCAAATTGCATTGCAAGTCGGTCGCGATGTGCTTGCAAAGAAGGGCACTGCTCTGGATGCGTGCACGGCCGTTGTCCGCACACTTGAAGAGGATCCAGGTTTCAATGCCGGAGTTGGCGCTGCATTTACTGCTGATGGCACACACGAACTTGATGCGTGCATTATGGATGGCAGCACGCTTGCGTGTGGAGCAGTTGCAGGAGTGACAACTGTGAAAAGTCCTGTCATGCTTGCTCGTTTGGTTATGACCAAGACGCGATTTGTTTTGCTTTCAGGTGCTGGAGCGGAATTGTTTGCAACTCAGATGGGCGTGGCGCGAGTGCCGAACTCTTCATTCGATACAGAAAAGCGTCGCCAAATGCTGGAAGATTGGCGCAAAGAACAAGCGGCAAAGGCGAGTGCATCGATCTCATCTTCCACCACGAATGCGCTTTCGTATGGGACTGTTGGATGCGTTGCGCTGGATGTGTCTGGCAATCTCGCTGCTGCTACGAGCACTGGCGGGCTGACTGGAAAACGCTGGGGCAGAATTGGCGACGCTCCAATCGTCGGCGCAGGAACCTATGCCAACAATGCGACCTGCGCAGTCTCTTGCACTGGAACTGGCGAACAGTTCATGAGACATGTTGTGGCAAAATCTGTTTCAGATCGAATGGAACTTGCGGGTCATTCGCTTGATCATTCTGCTCGGCATCTCGTTTTCAAAACACTCAAGCCCGACGATGGCGGACTAATCGCAATCGATCGCGTTGGAAATATCTCGATGGTTTTTAACGGCGAGGGAATGTTTCGCGGATGCGCAAATTCTGCGGGTCGATTTGAAATCGCAATTTGGGACGAGTTCCTCACTTCAAGGCCGCAATGAAGCGCTTGCCATTCCTGTTGATCATCAGTTTGTGCTTCGCAGGTTGTGCAGCAAATCGTGGGACACTTGTTGCCGCCGGTGGATCGATGAATGATGAGACTGGCGAAGTTCACGAGCGCATTTTGCGCAATACCAATCGCGCGATCGGAATCATCACAACCGCGAGTATCAATGAATTGGAAGGATTCACGAGCAAGCGCGATGGATTTGCGAAATGGGCGCCCAATCGGGAAGTCATAGACATCGGATTGCGCGAAGATCACCCAGAGAAAGCCGATGATCCTTCGGTCGTCGCTTTGATCGAACGCTGCGACGTACTTTTTTTTATCGGTGGCGATCAGAAACGCATCGTGGATGTCTTTCGCCCTCGTCAGAATTCGGCGGAAAATTCTCGACGCAATTCTGCGGCCTATGAGGCGGTCTTGCGACTGCTTGATCGCGGTGGAACCGTTGCTGGAACAAGTGCGGGTGCAGCGATGATGGGCGATGTCATGTTTCATTCTGGTCAGATCAAGCAGAGCGTGGAGTATTGGACAGAGCAAAACTCGCAGCAGAAATTTGATGTTCGTGCGAAATTTGCATCGACTGGACTTTTTGCTGTCCCCGCAGATGGAACGCTCAAACTTGGTACAGGTATGGGGCTTGTTCATCATGTCATCATTGATTCTCACTTTGCACAGCGCAAGCGAATCGGACGGCTTGAAATTGCGTTGGATATCACTGGGCAACCGTGGGGAATTGGTGTGAATGAGAATTGCGCGGTGATCATCGATCGTGCTTCTGGTCAGGTTGAATCGATCGGCGCGGCGAATGAGGTGGCTACGCTTGTTCGGCGCGATCCCGCGGAACGTTGGCCACTCGTCGGGGGGAGTCACTTTGCAATTGGTGAAGTGCCGGCGATCGTGCCGGCGAAATAGATTTGTATTACTCTTACCCGTTATGGGATTTATGAATGGAAAGCGTGGTCTGATTGTCGGAGTCGCCAACGAAAACTCGATCGCAACATCGATTGCGGAGAGTGTGCTGCGCGAGGGGGCTGAATGTCTCTTTACGCATATTCCTGGCGAGAAAAATGAGCGGCGAACGCGTAAGGCTGTTGAATCGCTTGGTGTGAAGGAGCCGTGGATCATGCCGCTCGACGCGAGCAGCGATGAACAGCTCGATGCAACATTTGCGAAAGTTGGCGCAGACTTTGGTTCGATCGACTTTCTTGTCCACTGCATCGCATACGCAGACAAAGACTGGTTGCGCCCTGAAAAATTTGCGGGAACTCCACGGTCTGTCTTCAACAATGCGCTGGATATTTCTGCATATACGTATATCGCAATGGCCAATCGTGCCGCGCCATTGATGACCAACGGCGGATCGATGGTTGCGCTGACGTATTACGGATCTGAAAAAGCTGTGCCTGGATACAACGTGATGGGAGTTGCAAAGGCTGCGCTCGAATCATCGACTCGCTATCTGGCGATGGAACTCGGTGCCAAGAACATTCGAGTGAACGCAGTTTCTGCCGGCCCTGTTCGAACAATGAGCGCGATGGCGGTTGGAGGATTTTCCGAAATTCTCGACTGGGTTGTGAAGAAGGCGCCGCTGCATCGGAACATTACAGGTGCTGAAGTTGGAAACGCCAGCGCATTTCTGCTTTCTCCACTTGCATCTGGAATAACGGGGCAGGTGGTTTATGTGGATAGTGGGTATGGCATCATGGGACTTTGAGTACGCCGCGGCTGCGCGGCGAGTGAGCGTGAGTGAGTGTGAGTGAGTGTGAGTTTGTGTGAGTGCCGTGAAAAAGTTCGCTCGGGGCTCAGACAGTCCTCGGCGACTGACACGATCCGGTTTACGAAATTTTGTTTCCAAGTTCCGTCAGCCGCCTGCGGAACTCGCCCGAGCAAACTTTTCCACGGCAGAGACGCATAACACGGCAGGCACGCATATCACGGAACTGAACACCACAACAATCCAAGCGAACTATTTCGTGGCGATCAAATCTGGATGAAAAATCCATGGCTCGTCGCTGGAGAGATCTTCGTCGCAAATCATCGCAGTGCGAATGGCGCAAGCGAGTTCAACCAATCCAGTTCGCTGCAGTGCGCTGACATGCACGCTTGCAGCGCGGGCTTCTACAGAATTACATTTTGGATCGAGATCGATCCGCGTGCAGACTTTGATACGAGGCACATCAGAATCAATGCGCGGGCAGGGCTGTCCCGGCGCAGAAATCTCGAGAATCAAACTTGCGCCAGTCCTCAACTTCGCCGCGATACTTTGCGCTGCGACTTCGACAGGATCATTCGTCATACGAATACCTGGAGTATCGAACCAATCCGCAACAAGCCCATCAAGTTCAACTCTCGCTGCGACAGCATCGCGAGTCGTTCCTGCAAAGTCCATCGCAATTGCGACTGTGCGACCAGCCACCGCATTCAAGAGCGATGACTTGCCGACATTTGCTGCGCCAACAGCAACAATGCGCGGAGGATGAAGCAGTTGAGCAAGTCGCTGAGCGCGAGAAATCGAATTCGCATCAGCCACCCAGCCGCGCGCAACTGCTGCGGCGATTCGCTTTGGCTGCACAAGCAAGAGTGGAATTGCGCGACTACTCCCAGCGTTCGAAATTGCAGAAAGTGCGAGCGCTTCGCGAAAGCAGCGTGCTTCGGGATATGCCAGTTGGCTGCGGCGAATTGCATCGTTGAGCACATTGGCTGGCACTGCGTCGTTCATCTCGCTGATGCCGTGGTTGCGCATCCATGCATCAATTCGCGCCACAATTCTTGGTCCACCATGAGGCATAATGAACGCACTTGTCTCTGACAGACGAACGATCAATCCATCGTCGATGTTTGCAAAGTTTGCGTGCAGGATCTGGCCAACAGTTGGGGCGGATTTTTCGCCCTGAGTTCGCCCCATCAATTCGCACAGCAACGCATCGAGCGCAGCGACATCAATCGAATTCAATCTGCCGATCGCCACTGCACCTGCAGTTCGCGGTGTCTCCCAGATCAATTCGATCTGTGATTTATTTTTCGTTTGCTGATTCATCGACGAATCCAGCGATGACGGAAACAGCGATCCCAATCAAGATCAGATCGGGAACAACTCGATCGACGAAGTCTTCGTTTTCTAAAATGGATTGCGCATCGCCACCGGTTGCGACAACCATCGGAAAAGATCCGAACGAATCTGCGTAACGCTCGATCATGCGCTGCACAAGTCCGCGAATTCCAAAGAAGACTCCTTGCAGCATCGCTTGTTCAGTGTTGCGACCGTACGGTTCGTTGTCGGGTATCGCAAATGAAATCTCAGGCAGGGCATCAGTATGTTCGTGCAGTGCCTTCAATTGCATTTGCGCACCAGGCGCAATCACGCCGCCGTGAAAAGTCCCAACTCCATCTACAAAATCGACGGTGATTGCAGTTCCAATATCAATGACAACGCACGCTTGCTTGAGACGATGAAACGCCGCAGTCGCACAGAGCAAGCGATCAACGCCAGTCTTTGCCTTCGGATCGAGCTTTGTGGAAATCGCAGGAGCAATATCGCGCCCAATGCGAGAGACATCCACGCCCAGTCTTCCAGAGATGCGCGCTTCGAGCGGCTTTGCAAATGCATCGTTCACGCTGGCGATCGCAACAACAGCTTCGTCGTCATCGAGATTCTCCCAGTGATGCGCGATGCGTTCGACGATCAGTTCAACTTCGTTGTTGGGGATTTGCTCGCTCGCATCGAGTTCTTCTGCGCCGTCAAGAAAACGGCCGATATGCGTGCGGGTGTTTCCGATAGAAATGGCGAGGATCGCAGTCACGAAGCGAGTATAGGGGCGGACGACGATGCAACGAAAGTAGCAAGTCCGCATTCGCGGCGAAGGCGTTGAATCAATGCAGCGTTGGCTCGCGTTGCAATCGGTCCGATCATGCCGCAACCAACCGAATGTCCGTCGAGCAGTGTCACTGCTGAAAACATTCTGCGGCTTGCAGTCAAGATGATTTCTGATGCGCCGCGCAACTCTTCTTCGGAGATTGGGCGAACAGAGCAGGGAATGCCTGCGTTCACGCACGCTTCAAGCAATCGAGTGCGCATCACACCATTGAGAATTTCTGGTGTCGTATCGATTGGCGGCGTGACAAGTTGTCCGTGGACGACGGCGAAAACATTCGATGTTGTTCCTTCGCTGACGAATCCACCGCGAACAAGAATGGCCTCTTCGTTTCCGCTTGGCGCAACAGCAAGCATCGGCAATATATTGCCAAGAAGCGCCGTTGTTTTAATTTCGCAGCGATGCCATCGTTCGTCTTTGATCACGGCGCATGTAGCGGTTGTGGGTGTTTCGATTTCTTCAATACTTCCACACTCCGATGCGTATGCAAAGACAGTTGGCACGAGTCCCTTTGGTGGCATATGCGTTCGAGTCGCAGCGGCGCCGCGAGAAACTTGCAAATAGATTGATGCGTTTGGCCAACCGTTTTTCTCGATGAGCGCAGTCGAAATGGATTGCAATTGTGTGGGGTCAAATCCTTCAATGCGAGTCAGCGAAAGGCTGCGTTCGAGTCGCGCGATATGCAGATCCATTCCAACGGGAGAGCCTCCGAAAAAACGAACGACTTCATAGACGCCGTCTCCAAAGAGAAACCCTCGATCAAAGACGCTGATCTTGGCATCTTGCGCCTTCACGATCCGACCATTGAGCCATACTTGCATAGGAAGACTTTACATCGTCGTTGGATTGCAAATCTGTCCACCTATTTATTCAATTTCTGGCGCGCCAATTTTACGCACTCCGTTTTATGCGCGCCAATTTGCGCGCCAATTTGCGCGCCCAGTCTCCGCGCAAAATCTCTGCGAAACAAAGCGCTTTTCCCATAGCGGGGGGCACACTTTCTTGAGGCGATCTATCCCCGCGAGGTGATCTTTACCCGTGAGGCGATCTTTCCCCGCAAGGTGATCTTTCCCCGCAAGGTGATCTTTCCCCGCGAGGTAATCTTTCCCCGCAAGGTAATCTTTCCCCGCAAGGTGATCTTTCCCCACCCAACTCGGTCAGAAGAAGCCAAGTTTGAACATGGTCACTTCACGTTGTCGCGGGCTTGAACAATCGCAGCAATTCGTTTGGAGTCGAGTTCGTTCGACCAGATCCCGCCCACTTTGAGCGAGCTGCCAACAATGATCGCGTCGGCGCTTCGAAAAATTCGCGCGAGATTTTCTGCAGTCGCGCCGCTTCCTGCAAGCACTGGCAGCTTTGTGTTTGCACGAGCCATCGCAAGTTCTGCGATATCTGGTTCGACCCCCGTTTCAGTTCCAGTCACGATCATCCCGTCCGCTTGGAAGAACTCCGCCGCACGCACCCACGCAGCCATATCTAAGTCGGCCGTCAGCGCATGTGATGAGTGTTTCTTGCGCAAATCAGCGTAAATCTTGATTGATTCTGCCCCGAGGCGTTTGCGCTCGCGCAGTAATTCTCCAGCACATGCATTGGCCAACAATCCTTCGTCTGCAACCGCTGCGAAGACAAAGCCTTCTGCACGAACAAACGACGCGCCCGCTGCGTGCGCAACTGCAAGCGCCGCAAGATTGGCGCCAGAAAGAATTTGAACGCCAACTGGAATCTTGACTGCATTTACAACCGCCGCAGTTGCCACTGCGAATGTCGCAACAGTATCTGCACTCGATGCGTCAGAAAGATATGGCCGATCGTGCATGTTCTCGACGATCAATGCGTCGAAGCCTGCGGATTCCAATTGCTTCGCTTCGGCGACAGCCATCGCCACAATGTCCGCTGGTCGCATACTGGACGAAGGCGTGCCAGGCAGCGCACGGAAGTGAACCATTCCAACAAGAGAGTGCGCACGGCCAAAGATGTTATTGCTTTGTGTATTCAATTTGATTACCCTTCGAAGGGGTTATTTTTCATCGTTTGCAGGGTTTCAATCCACTCTGGTGATTCAATAATTTCGATGATCGAAGAATTGATTTTACTGACTATTTTCCCGTCAAGTTTTTCTGAGATCCCAATCGAGATAAAACCTTTGGTGATTTCGGTTGGAATTAAGTAAATGTTTGGATCACGTCTCTGGATCATCATCGATTTAAGCTCGATTGTTGGATGGAGAAATCCATTGATTTCACGTCGATCGAGAGCTTCAAATGCATCGTTATAATTTGCGTAAATATCAGGCAAAATACCCAGTTTCTTAGAAATCAACCTGCTGCTTGGTCGATCAATGATTCCCACGCGATTGGTTTGGATGTTCTCCAGAGATTTCAAATATGGGCTCAACCGACCAACAGTGAGAGTCGCAACAATCGTCGCCGAAAAAATAGCCACCAGAATGATCGACACAAAAATCCAAATGGTTCCCACCAATTTTCCCGTTGTCGTTCGAGGGACAAAATCGCCATATCCCACCGTGCTGAGAGTGCTGACAGCCCACCACATACTGTTTACGAATGAACTCGGCTGGGCGAATTGCCCCGAACCTCCTCGTCGTTCCACAATTCGGATGATGCTTCCGGCAACTCCAGTTGCGAGGATCATAAAGATGAGCCAAATGAGTACTTCAAAGGTCATCACGCGTGCGATGACAGTGCGAGGCAGAGTGGCCTCCCGCGAATGAGCGGCAATCGAAAATCCTCCTGCATAAAATGGAAATGCGAAGTTGATCGTTCGATCTTCCTCGGCGGTGATTTGAACGCCCGTGGCACAAATGTCCATCGATCCATCTTGCATTTTCAAATTCATTTCATCCCAAGTGAATTCCTTCAGTTCATACTGAAAGCCATTTTTTGCTGCAATTTCTTGCCAGAGTTTGATCGCAGGACCAGTCCAAGTTCCGTCAGTTTCTTTCCAGGAATAGGGAATTCGTTCGAGTGTCCCAACTTGCAATACTCGAGTCGCTGGCGCTGGGCTTGGAGCGGTTGCAATGTGTGGTGTCGATTGAGACACTGCGAAAGCGATAAATAATTCAGCAATCATCATTGAGCGCAAGATACGCCGACAAACTGGTTGAGGTGGTACTTTGCGAGAGTGTCCAATCCAATCCAACTGAAGGATTCTGCATCAAACATGCTTGTTATCGAGCCCGACGCAGGATGTGTCGCGACAAGTTGGCGAGTGAATGATCGGGAAGTTCTCGCATTACCTTCACCTCGCGAAGAATTTCTGCGTTCGCCGCGCACAGGTGGTGTGCCGCTGCTCTATCCATATGCCAATCGTCTGCGCAGCGATCATTTTCAAGTTGCAGGGCACAACGTCGATCTTTCGGTTGATACGAAATTGAAGCGCGATCCAACTGGATTGCCAATTCACGGATTACTGCTGCGGTGGAGCGATTGGAATTTAAATCAGCCATCGTCCAGTCGTCTTGAAGCTTCAATTCGGTGGAGCGATCACGCCTCATTGATGGCTGCATATCCGTTCGCACACACGCTGCGTGTGAGTTGGGAAGTGGCACGCAATTCTTCTATTGCGACGTTGACTGTGACAACAGTCATCGAAGCGGATCAAGATCAGGCTGTTGCGATCGCATTTGGTTGGCACCCATATATCTCGGTTGCCAATCCGTCGTCTGCGCAGATCGAGCTTCCGCGCCGTCGACCAGTTGCTTTAGCTGCAAGCGGGCTTCCAATTCTCGCCACGCCAAAAAGTGATTGGATTGGCGCATCGACGGAGGCGGTTGGGCAGAATCAAGATTCGCTCTTTGA
>CAMBWI010000065.1 GCA_945871445.1 Singulisphaera sp. GP187
CTCTTCGATAGCGTGCTTCGCGAACGACGCCCTGCGCAGACAATCATCGATGCGGATTACACATTTCTCGATCCACGCTTGGCGCAGCACTATGGAATGCCTGCACCACTTTCCAACGAAATGACTCGCGTCCCCGTCGATGCCACCCGGGGTGGTGGCGTGCTTGCGCATGCAAGCGTGCTGACTGCAACATCGAATCCCACGCGCACTTCACCCGTTAAGCGAGGCAAGTGGGTCTTGGATTCTTTGTTCGACGCTCCTCCGCCACCGCCACCACCAGGGACAGCACAAATTCCAGATCGCGTTGCAGACCGTGGTGGAAAGAGCATGCGCGAATTGTTGGAAATTCACCGTGCAGATGTAAATTGTGCGAGTTGCCATCGGCAAATGGATGCGATTGGATTTGCTTTTGAAGCATATGACCCCGTCGGCCGACTTCGCGATCAAGTCGATGGTCAACCTGTTGAAACCCGTGGGGAATTGCCAAGCGGTGTTGTGCTGAATGGTCTTGATGGGGTTCGTGCAAGTTTGAGCGAAAATCCTGCATTTATTCGCTCTCTCGTGAAACATCTTCTGACCTATGCCATCGGTTGCGAGCCCACAGAACACACTGAAGTTGAAATAGATTTTCTCTGTAAAAACCTTTCGTCGCGTCCTACACTGATTGACATCGTGAGCGCAATCACCGAAAGTCCATCTTTTCGAATGCGGGTTGCACATTGACTCACATCTCGCGAAGAACAATTCTGCGTGGGGCAGGAGCGATGATCGCACTTCCCGTTCTTGAAGCAATGCTTCCAGGCAGAACACTTTGGACACGAACTGCATCTGCTGCGATGCGATCTTCTCTTGCTGCGCCTCCAGCACGAATGATGTTTGTCTTTCTTCCAAACGGAGTCGATCCTGCCGTATGGCCAGGGTCGGCCGTTGACTCACTGTCGAATCACGCAGGAAAATTTTCTGTGATGCGAAATCTCTGCCACCGAAATGCAGAGGCACTCGGCGACGGTCCGGGAGATCACGCTCGAAGTGCTGCGTGCTTTCTGACTGGGGTTCACCCGCTCAAAACATCCGGTGGAGATATTTCTGTTGGGATCAGTGTCGATCAAGTCGCAGCTGCAAAGCTTGCAGGAACGACTCGAATGGAAAGTCTTGAACTTGGCGGCGAACCACGGATGACAGCCGGCAATTGTGATTCTGGCTATAGCTGTGCCTACAGCGCAAACATTTCTTGGCGCGGAGCCCATTCACCAAATGCAAAGGAAGACGATCCGCGGCGAGTCTTCGAGCGACTTTTTTCGCGTGGACCAGAGGGCGAATCTGCAAGTGCGCGTGAAGCCCGATTGAAAATGCGGACAAGCATCTTGGATGCTGTTCGTGGTCAGGCATCTGCTCTGAATGCAAACCTAAGCACAAACGATCGACGCAAACTCGATGAATACCTCGATGGAATCCGCTCAATCGAGCGGCGCATCGAAAGAAGCGAACGAGCGGACGAAAAGAGAGCAGAAAAATCTTCTGCATTCACTTCAGCAATGGAAACAATGCCAAATGAACCCGCGGATTATCGTGAACGAATCACACTCCTCAGTGATTTGGCAGTGGTTGGATTGCAGATGGATCAAACCCGCATCGTCACGCTGATGCTTGCCAACGAAGGTTCAAACCGTGCATACCCTGACATTGGAATCGCCGACGGTCATCACGATGTGAGCCATCACGGCAACGACGAATCCAAGGTAAAAAAATTCGGGGCAATCAATCGTTGGCAAGGCGAACGATTTGCGCATCTGCTGACCAAGATGAGATCCGTTGACGAAAACGGTCAGAATGTTTTGGATCACACGATGGTGGTCTATGGAGGCGCAATCGCTGACGGCAATCGTCATAATCACGATGATCTACCAGTTATTTTCGCTGGTGGTTCCGCACTTGGTATTCAGCACGCGCCCGAAAGAACTTTCGCAGCCGGAACGCCACTTTGCAACTTATATCTTTCGATGCTTGGAAAGATGGGAGTCAAAGCAGAACGCTTCGGTGACAGCAGCGGTTCGCTTGCGCTCGATTCCGTCTCTCAATAGCCCAAGACTTCATTGACGAATCTTTGACTACGCTGTCGCCATGCATAACTTGGTCGGAATCTTGCTTGGAATCTTCGTGCTCTGCATCTTGGGGGCTTCGCATTTCACACGCCGTGCACTGAGCAGCCTTGGTGCGGAGCATCGAGCTGAATTGGTACGCATAGCTTCGAATTCTTCGATGATGAATCTTGCTGTTCCAATTGTTATTGCGATTGCGTACACCATCGTTGTCATCAACAATCGAGAACAAATGGCAACAGCAACTGTCTTTGCGCTTGGCGTTCTACTTGTGCAAGGAATCATCACCGCAGTGATCGCAGACCGTGCTTATCGTGCGGCTGGAATGCCGAGTGAGTTCCTCAAGAACTTTCGGATTGCACGGGGAATTCGCATTCTGGGTTCGTCCATGCTTTTTGCAGGAGTGATTGCATGGCTGCTCTCTACGCAGAATGCGCAAGATTTTCAATTCGATCCCAACGATCCTGCGCAAGTCGAATCTGCCCCTGCCATTGATGGCAAGTGAAATTCGCACGAATGCGATTTGTTTGGATTCGACCATCTCCTCCCCTTGCATCGCTTCGCCTGCTGACTTCGATTTCTGCTTGCGAAATTCATTCGTTATCCACTATGGATCACAGCATTTCAAACTGCACAGAAACCAAAGGGCTTTATGAGTTTGGAGATTTCACATTCGGGGCAAATGTTTCCATCGGCATTCGATGTTTCACATCAGGCAATTCGTTTGGATCGATTGATTCGCCGACAAGACCTCTGAAGGTGATCAATGCGAGGACAACCGAGATCGCTCCGATGGACAAAATCTTCCATACAACTTTGGGCGATCGCTCGCCCGAACTTTGTTGCAACGCAGAAACCATGGCAAGCGAGAGCAACACATATGGTTCGTGATATCGCTGCCAACTGAAAAATGTTGCAGAGGATGCAACGATGAACGCAATCGTGGCAACTGAAAAAACTGCGCGCGTTCGTTCAGGCAATCCAAGAAATGATGCTGTCAAAAGTACAGCACCAAGCGGTGAAAGCACAACAAATAATAGATTCGTGCGCCCTGCAATACTTGGCAGAGAGCCAAGTGGTCCCCACCAACCTGTAAATCGTCCAGCCTCTTGAAGCGTGGTTGTCGCGGGGGCAACTGCGAGCAAAAGACCAATGATTCCTGCGAACACGATCTTGCTTCGATGGGTGGACCAACTTTTGACAATCGTCGGTGCGAGCCACGGAAGAAATCCCACACCCATCAATGCATACTGCAACAATATAAATGCGGGAGTTGCAAGATTGATGCCTGAGACATATGTCTGAAATCGCGGCGGAACAAGCCCATGCCAAAGCAAGATGAATACGCCGAGAAGTGCAAATGCTGGAAGCGTTGCCAAGATCGCAGTAGCCACTCGTCTTGCACTGTGGTTCGCACCGAACCATGCTGCGACCCAAATTGGTGCAGCGGCCCAAATCTGAATCTGCCGTACAAAGACCAATGCAAAGAGTGCAATTGAAGCCAGCACAAGCCAACTGCGTCTACCTTCGCCTCGACAGCAAAGCATCAACACAACTGCGATCAGCAACCAAGCAAGATTGTCCGGCAACATCCACGCAGTCGATCCCAACACATACAAACTGCAAGCAAGTGGCAATGCGAGCAGTATTCCATCAAGAGCTCCGCGTCTGCGCGCGCTCCAGCCAGCAACAAGACACACGAACGCAGTTCCGATGACAACACTTGTCAGTCGCAGTGCGGTTCCAGAATCCGAAAGAAATCGACCGACCGTTGCAAGAATGATGTGATATCCAGGAGTCGTTGTCGTCAGCGGATTTCGTAAATCAAACGCTGGATACTCGACAATCATCGTTCGGATGACGCGTTCGTGATAGATGATTGAATCGGAAGCGGCTCGTCCAATGTTGTTTCCCGTCAGTACAAGCCAGAGTGCCGGTAGAGCGATAGCGCAACCAGCAATCGCTGATGCGATGAGGGCATCTCGTGTGGTACTACGACTTGGGTTCATGAATCCGCTCCGCTCTTTCGAAAGACTCTCAACTCGTGCCCATACCAAAGCATCGAAATTTCTTGCGCTCTCTCGATCTGCAGACCGCAATCCAAAGCCCATCGGTCTACATCTTCGATGGGTACATAGTGAATCCACTGCTTCGCAATCACCAAGTCATGCAAGCGATTCAGCCCTGCCCGCCACAGCGGCTGATCGCACTTATCTTTATAAAGAAGGATTCCTCCCGATCGAACTTTTGCAGCAGCATCACGAAATGCCTTCTCTTGTGCAATCGCAGTCACGTGATCTAGGACATCAATCAAACAGACGACACTAAATTTTCCTTCGGGAAGCCCTTGCTCGACTGAACGACATTCGAAAATGAGTTGTGTTTCATTCATCAAATTTTTTGATCGAAGCGCAGCTTTGCGCGCACTCTCTATTGCTCCGAAAGACGAATCGATCCCGTGTGCTGATTGAATGCGGCCTGCAGCAGCAAGACAAATGAGCAGAAGCCCTCCACCACAACCAATATCAAGAACATCGGAACCATATGGAACGACATCAACAAGCGTTGCCACTGGCGCAATTCGGTGCCGATTGTGCTGAACAAACCGACTGAAAAATGAACCCCCGACATACATTTCGCGGGCGACACGCCCAATGTCAATCGACCGACCCTCATCGCGTTGTGAACTTTGGACCACGTTGAGATAATACCGATTGCAATTCCATCCATTGCCGCGAATGACCGCAAATCACACAGCCGTGGGGTCATAATCCGGCCAACGAATTCCTTGCAACGATGCAGAGTAATTGACATGGCGCGAGACACTCGATGTGTACAGCGGTCGATTGACTTGGTCGTAACTTAAAGTGCACACAGTTCGTTTGGATTCGTGAAAGCGTGTACACGCTTCGTCCCATTCCAGCCCGAGGAACTTGATAATCCGTGGAAACTCAATCTCTGGATGTTGCACGAGTTGTTCATATGCGACATCCAAAATCGGTACGGAAAGTGTTGCCTTCCAATGATTCATCAATCGCTGCGACTCCTGCCACGCACACGCAACCCATTCCAATCGAGTCGTCCACGGATGCAGTCGATTGTTAAATCCACCCATCAAACATGAAATCGCCACATCGCGCGGATCGCGGATGAGATGGATAATCCGTGTCTTGGGAAAGAGGCCTGCGATCAGCCACAGAATTTGCGTATTCCCAAGCGCTTTGTTCACAATTCGCTTTGCAGTTGGTGCCCGCAAAGTGATTTCTGACAAATACTCATTTGCAACGCGGGACCACTCAGAATCTTGATACGCGCCGAAACATTCTGGAGGCTCGATGCCTCTTTGAAGCGTCGACTCCAATTTTCGTGCGAAATTTTCGATGTGCGCCAACTCTCCAACGCCAGCGCCATCGGGATGAGCGTCAACGATCTGATCAATCAAACTTGTACCACTGCGTGGCATACCAGCCACAAAGACTGGAATGTCGCTTTGGCAACCACTTTGAGGAAAGAGTTTCATTCGCTGTGATGTCCATTGTTCTATGGACGCAGAAGTCCGGCGTGTGTACGCGTTGGGATCAAACTCCAATTCGCCGATCATATTGGCGTTGACCGCAGCATTCATTGCTTCCTCGTATCGCTTCGTTCGATCGAAGTTTTTTGCGCGCAGATACCAAATGAAATTGCGCATCTGCGGCTGAGTGGAACCAAGATGAGCGAGAAGCGCAGAGAGTTGTGCGTCCGAATCGTCATAGCGCTTCTTTGCGGACAGTATGCGCGCCCACGCAAACGAAACATCGACAATGATCTTTCCACTCCGCACCATTTCCGTCACAAGCGGTTCGACGATCAAATACGCTTCGTCGATTTGCCCAGCATTTTCGAGTGCATACGCCAACATACAAGAAGCTTCAATGCGATAAACAGGATCCTCAATCGCCTTTCGCAGAGCGACACACGCATCCTCGGTCTTGCCCGCGTGTGCGAGACACTTTCCTTTCAAGAGATATGCATCAGCGCCAGCACCAGCAGAGATCGCACGGTCAAGCAAGACAACTGCAGGTCTGCGAAGACCGATGGTCATTTGCGCTCTTGCAGCCATCACAAGAACTTCCGCACTCGGTGTGCGGCGCTCGACCCACGGCTGAAGCAATCGAATCGCCTCGTGCGCCTGTCGATTCTGCAAGGCTTTCGAAGCAGCGGTAAGCGCAGCAGATTCACCATCGATGCGCTGACCGCCGCGATGTGCTCCTCTTTCATTTTTCATACTTAGCAATCTATGCGACAGGCACTGGCGATGTGATGCGAATCAAGATCGAAGCATCCACACAATGCGTCGTTGACTCTCCCCACACAGCGACTTGCGTTCTTCTTTGCAAGCGCGTGAGTGCAAGTATCGTTACGCCATATGAGGATTCGCATATATCTCGCTACGTTGATGATCTGCATCGCTCACCTCGGATCGCCCGCAGGTGCGCATTCCATCGACACGAATCTCGCCCGTGCACTGGAACTGGCAGGAGACAATCGTGCGCAAATTGAAATGGCTGCCAAGAATGCGCCAGCCAACCAACAAGCAGCCATGACTTGGCAAATCACCCATATGCCGCAACGAGATCTTCAAACTCTTCGCGCACAGTTTCTGCTCGACAACTGCGACGAGGCTTTTCGGGCGTGGCGATCTGCTCCTTGGTACGCGAATGTCTCGCAAGAAATGTTCTTCGACTGCATCCTTCCGTATGCGTGCATCAACGAAACTCGCGATGAATGGAGAAAAACTTTGCGCGAGCGGTGCGCACCGCTGATTGCCAATGCAAAAACCATCCGCGAAGCAGTGACCATCATCAACAGAGAACTCTTCCCTCTTGTAGGGGTTCAATACTCCACCAAGCGCAAACAGGCAGATCAGAGTCCGCGCGAATCGATGGAATCTGGTCTTGCTTCGTGCACTGGGCTTGCAATCATTTTGGTTGACGCTTGCAGATCCGTGGGCATTCCTGCTCGATTTGCAGGCATTCCTATGTGGATTGACGGGAGCGGTAATCACTCATGGACTGAAGTGTGGGATGGGACATGGCATTTCACTGGAGCCGCAGAAGCAACTGGTGACGATCTGGACAAAGCGTGGTTCACGGATCGTGCAGCAATGGCGAAGCGAGACAATGCGATGAACGCAATCTATGCGGTCACTTGGACCAATTCTCCACTCACATTTCCAGCGGCATGGCGCGATGATGATGATGGAATTGTGCGCGCAATCAATGTGACTGATCGATACACACAAGCAAATACTCCAATGCCTGCTGGGCAGGCACGCGTGCGCATTCGCACGATCGAGGACGGCGAACGCTTTTCTTTGCCGATCACGATTGCAAATGCAAATGGCGAAAAACTATTTTCTGGGACAACCAACGACGAAGGCTTTGATGCGAATGATCATCTCACTGCACAGTTGCCGCTCGGTGCGAAGTGCACGATTACCACACCCAACTCAACGGCTCTCACCTTCACCGTCGAACGCGACGAGCAACTTGTCACCATCCCAATCGACAAATCTGTTTCCCGAAAAGCTATCGATGATTTACGCACATATTTGGGCAAGTTTGGCTTGACCGACATCAACAAGCAGCCGTTCGCAAGCACCCCGCTCAGCAAGAGCGACGCGAGTATCGCAAGTGATATGGTGTGGAAAGACCAGTTGACACGAATCCGCGCCGAACGCAAAAAAGAACTGGAATCAGGCGTGATCGAAGCAAACGGAGTCAAGATGCCGATTTGGTACAAGGCCTACGGAGAGAAACCAAAAGGCGGACGCAGTCTCTTTATATCGATGCACGGCGGTGGTGGTGCACCCAAGCAAGTCAATGATGGGCAGTGGGAAAATCAAAAAAAGCTCTACCAACCAAAGGAAGGAATCTATGTCGCGCCGCGCGCTCCAACTGATACTTGGAATCTTTGGCACGAAGCGCACATCGATCCCCTCTTCACCAAACTCATCGAAGACATGGTCATCGTTGAAGGTGTGAATCCGGACCGGGTCTACATCATGGGCTATAGCGCTGGTGGCGATGGCGTCTACCAACTTGCGCCGCGTATGGCAGATCAACTTGCCGCTGCATCAATGATGGCAGGACATCCAAACGAAACGAAACCAGACGGTTTGCGCAATCTTCCATTTGCACTGCATGTTGGGGAAAACGACACGCCCTTCGACCGCAACAAGATCGGCGCAAAGTGGAAGGTGATGTTGGACGAACTCGCCGCAAACGATCCGGGTGGCTATCCCCATATTGTCGAAATTCACGCAGGAAAAGGCCACTGGATGGATCGCGAAGATGCGACTGCCTTGCCTTGGATGGCGAGCTTTACACGCAATATGCGTCCAGCAAAGGTCGTCTGGTTGCAGGACGATGTCACGCATAATCGTTTTTATTGGCTCGCGACTGAAAACCCCAAAGCAGGCGCACGCGTTATAGCAACACGCGATGGTCAAACAATTCGCATCGAGGAATCAAATGTAGATTCACTTTCTATACGCCTTGATGACACGATGTGCGACCTCGATCAACCGATCACTCTCATTCGCGGCGACGAAGTCATCTTTACAAAGATCATCCCCCGCACGATTGCGACTATCGCCAAGACAATTGGAGAACGCAAAGATCGCACCGCTGCGTTTACGGCGGAAGTTTTTCTTCCCACATCAACGGCCTCTACGAAATAGTCGATGCGCCTCGCAGCTCTCGATTGAGCACCCACTTCTCAAATATCCACGTGGCAAATGGTGGCACCGCCGCAGCGAAAGCAACAAGAGTCACCAAAGCACTCCACTTCTGCTCTTTCGCGATCCGAATGACAGTGACCAAATAGATCACAAACAACACGCCATGAATCGGACCCATAATCTGCACTCCGATGGGATTGAAAATCCAAACATATTTGAAGAACATTCCGGCGAGAAGCCCAGCCCATGACCACGCTTCTGCGATTGCAGCAATACGAAATTGACCTTCAGCGGTCCCAATCCAACCTGCCTTTTTCTGTGGCGAATTTTGTTCATTCAATGCTTTCATAGGAATTCTCATCGTAGCCAAACAAAGAGGTGCGGTTTAAACACACACCAAAGAGTGACAATAGAATTGCGAATCCTTATGATCCTCTGCCGAGCACAATCAAAACCAGCGGAATCCCCAAAATGATACTTCTTTGGACTGGTTTTATTGCACTGATTCTCTTGCTCCTTGCTTTGGATCTTGGAGTCTTTCACCGAGCAGCACATGTCGTGACAGTGAAGGAAGCGTTCAAGTGGTCGATCGTTTGGGTCACGATAGGGCTTTCCTTTTCGGTTCCAGTCTATTTCGCATATGAGAATCATTGGTGCGACCTTGGAACCACAGTTGATGCAATTGATGGAGTCGCCAACGATGGACGAACTGCTGCTGGCAAATATCTCACGGGATACATCGTTGAGCAATCTCTGAGCGTCGACAATCTTTTCGTCATTGCGATGATTTTTACTGCATTCGCCGTTCCGGCGATCTATCAACATCGCCTTCTTTTCTGGGGAATTCTGGGTGCACTTGTGATGCGCGGTGCGATGATTGGGATTGGCGCTCAACTGGTGAGCAGGTTTCACTGGGTTCTCTATGTGTTTGGTGCATTTCTTATCGTCACCTCCATCAAGATGTTGCTGACAACAACTTCACACTCGGTTCCTTCGAATGGATTCATCGTTCGGTTTGTCAGACGATTCTTCCCAGTCACTGACCGCTATCACGGCAATCACTTTCTGGTCCGTGCGGGTAGCGCAAACTCAAAGGAAGGAACTCCAGGAATTGCATCATCACTTGAAGATGCTTCTGTCGCGCGCGCAAAGCCAGGAACTTGGATGCTCACTCCATTAGCAATCGCTTTGCTGACAATCGAAACCACTGACTTAATCTTCGCAGTCGATTCAATCCCCGCGATTTTTGCGATCACGGCAGATCCATTCCTCGTTTTCAGCAGCAACATCTTTGCAATTCTTGGACTGCGGTCTTTATTTTTCGTGCTTGCCGGAATGCTCGACAAATTTCGCTATCTCAAATATTCGCTTGCCGCGATTCTGTTTCTCGTTGGTGCAAAGATGTTCGTTGCGGACTGGATCAAGCCCATCGTCGGCGACCAATTCAACCTTTATCTGCTCATAGTCATCTTCGCAATCTTGGCGATTGGCGTTCTCGCCTCCTTTCACGCAGATCGCCGTGATCACCGCTCAAATACTCGCTGATTTGGCAAAAAGGCATAGAATCCAATCTGG
>CAMBWI010000066.1 GCA_945871445.1 Singulisphaera sp. GP187
ATCGAACAGTGTGAGTCACTCGCGAGGCGGGTTGGCTCGTTCGACTCAGATCGGCAGGTGCTTGCGTGCCTGCGCGACGAATTGAGACGAATCGACCCGGAGGCACTTGCAGGCTCAGAAGGCGGCTAGTGCCAGTCACAACGAACTACGCAACAGACACATGCTTGGATCAAGGCAGGACCCGCGAATCAGACCAGCGTCTAAATAAAGAGACGCGCATATTCGGAACCGAGGACCCCAGTCGGGCATGTAGACGGAACAATCGCGATGCAGTTTGAACAACTTTGGCTTCACTCGACCTTGTCGGTCGATCAGCGCACGAATGAATGTCATTTGATATTCATCGTCGTGAAAGCACATCGCTATGCGTTCCGTCATTTATCGCCGCAAGTATGCGGCAGAATGACAACGTGCCAAATAATCAAGAAAACCTAGAAGACAATTCCGCAGAGAACGACCCGAAGGACATCTCCAATCCCGACGAAGTTGTCGGTGATGAGAAGTCGCACTCCCCAGAATCCCAATCCGTCAATCCAGAGGATTACGCTGACGAAGCGAATGAGCGCGAGGCGAATCGTGAACTTGCAGCGGATGACGTGAGCGATGAGGATGACGAGCAAGAAAACTCTGAAACTGAAGATGCTGAGGTAGAAGACTCGGAAGAAGAAATCGGCAGTGCAGTCACCGCTGAAGCGCAAGATGATGATTCCGAATCCCCAGAAGAAGAAGAAGAAGAAGAAGAAGAAGAAGAAACAACCCCAGGGAGTGATGGCGAATCTGATCCTGATTCTCCAAATGCTCCAGATTCCCCTGTTTCTGCCGATGAATCTAGCACTCCGGTTCCTGCGCGTCCACGCGCCAAGCAGCGTTCTCGTGCGACAAAGTTGCCGGCTCGAAATGTGACGCTTGTCATCAATGATGAACCAGGCGACGAATGTCGCATCGCAATCTTGGCCAACCAACGACTTGACTCTTACTTCTCCGAACGCGAAGCGACCTCGACCAATGTTGGCAGTATCTATAAAGGAAAAGTGATGAATGTTGAAGGGGCAATCCAAGCCGCATTCATCGACTTCGGCTCTGGGCAAAATGGCTTTCTGCATATCAGCGATCTCCATCCGAAATATTTCCCTGGCGAAGAACGCACCGAACAAGTTGGCAAGAAGATCGGTCGGAGCGAACGACCGCTCATCCAACAAGCGCTGCGAAAAGGTCAAGAGATTTTGGTTCAAGTCATCAAGGAAGGTCTTGGATCGAAGGGACCAACTCTCACCAGTTATCTTAGTTTGCCTGGACGCTTATTGGTGATGATGCCCGACATGGATCGTGTCGGAGTTTCGAGACGAGTCGAAGACGAAGATCAACGACGTGAGATGCGCAAGATTCTCGATTCACTGCAACTTCCAGAAGGATTCGGATTTATCCTGCGCACCGCTGGATTCGACAGCACGAAAACAGAATTGCAACGCGATGCCGCATATCTCCAGCGACTCTGGGATGCGATGGAAAAACGAAGTTCCAAGACTGGCGCTCCGTGCGAGCTGTACACCGAAAGCGATGTACTTGTGCGCACCTTGCGCGACCACACAGACTCGACGGTCGAATCCATCATCGTCGACAGTCCTGGCGCTTTCGAACGCGCCAAGATGTTTTTGGATGTGATTGCACCCAAGACTTCTGGGAAAGTGATGTATTACAACGGGAAAGCGCCGATTTTTGAAGCGTATGGAATCGAGCGACAAATCGATGAAATCCATTCACGGACTGTTGCATTGCCGTCCGGCGGAGCACTTGTGTTCGATCAGACCGAAGCGCTGGTTGCGATCGACGTGAATAGCGGTCGCAGTCGAAGCGCTCGTGATTCGGAAACCAACGCATACCAAACAAATTCAGAAGCAATTGAAGAGGTCTGCAGACAGTTGCGCTTGCGCGATCTTGGCGGATTGATCGTTGTGGATTGCATCGATATGCGGTTGGCGAAGCATCGACGGGATATCGAAGATCGATTGACAGCGCTGTTGAAGATCGATCGCGCGAAGAGTTCGTTCGCACCCATCAGCGAATTCGGCATCATCGAGATGACACGACAACGCATGCGCCCAAGTTTGCGCAAGATGCATTACGCAGACTGCACACACTGCACTGGCAGCGGAGAGATTCGCGTCCCGGCAGCCGTCGCTGCGGATGCGATGCGACGCGTTGCGCTGCTCTTCAGCCATGCGAAGATTCAGCGCGTTGAGATCGTGTGTTCGGTTCGCGTTGCAGCAGAATTTATGTCAAACCGCCGAAGAGCGATGCATGATTTGGAAGACCGTTCATCAAAGCGTATCGATGTACGAATCAGCGAAGCGTTTGCGGCAGACCGCGTCGAGATGTATGCGTATGACGAACAGAATTCTGACATCGAACTCGATCGGCTTCCGTCATTGGGCAAACCACTTGCTGGAACCCTGCATGAAGAATTGCCCGAAGCCGAAGAAGTGGAATTGACTCCAAGCGAAGCGCTTGCTCGTCGTCGAAGACGCAAGCGACGCCCTGCTCCTGCTGATGCAACGGCGATTGCACTTGCTGGAGGATTCGATGATCTGCCAGAAGTTCTCGATGACGAAGTTTCTGTTCGAGATTCGATGGCAGATCTCGATGAACAATCTGGATCAAGTCGATCTGGAGAGAATCGTCAAAGCGGCGGACGCGGTGGACGCGGCGGACGCAACAATCGTGGTGGGCGCGGCGGAAGCAGCGGAAGAACAGACGAGCAAAAACCTGCTGCTTCTGGCGATCGCGCTCCAAACGCAGGCAATAGATCAAATACCAATTCTGGATCGGATTCAAATCAAGTCGAAAGTGGCGGAAGCCGCGGGCAACGATCCAATCGACGACGACGCGGACGCGGAAGACGAAGTGTTGGATCGATCATGGATATGGTTCAGGAACGATCTGCATTCGAGACAAATCGAGTCGCTGGTGTTCTGGACACAACCGTCGAAGAGTTGATCACTCGACTTCGCGCAGATTGCGATGTCGAAACTGCAGCGTTGCTCACTCTCGAGACTTTCATGTTGCCTCCAGAACTGATCGCTCGCGCACAGAAGCTCTATCCAGAAGTTGATCGTGGTGGCGATTCTGAAAGTGATTCTGATTCTCAGAGCAGCGCACCTCGCAGCGAAGAAGATGCTTCTTCAGATTCAAAGCACGATGACCAACATCAAGAACGCCAGCGAGATCCATCGACATCGAGCGGGCGCGATGATCGTGGAGCAAATCGCACTGACAGTGGCGGACGATCGAGACGCGGACGACGCGGCGGAAGCCGACGCGGCGGTGGAAATGGTGGTCAGAACGGAAATGCTGGCGGTGGTAATCGTGGCGGACGCAACGACAATCGAGGTGGATCGCAATCGCAGGGTGGAGGCTCATCAAATGGACCTTCTTCTCACCGAGAAAGACAACCGCTCAAAATCGAGCAGCGTTCGGACACCCCTGCGCCTCCACCTGCGCCTGCACCGACCGTGGCTCCGGATCCAACGCCAGTTGCAGAGACTCCAGCAAAACCAAAGCGTCGATCACTTTATGGCGCAGCGATGCGCTTGATTTCTCCATTCGAGAAATCAAAGGCGAAGGGACGAAAAGAGTAAGGTTTAATTTCCGCGCAAGATCATTTCTTCAATGCCTATTCGTAAACGACTCATCATTCTTGGTTCAACTGGTTCGATTGGCGAAAACACGCTAATTGTTGCGAAGCACCTTGCTGCAGATGCAGAGATGCATTTCGACATCATCGGACTGGCCGCAGGAACAAATGCAGAGCGGTTGATTCGACAAGCGAAAGAAACAGGCGCGAAGGCGATTGCGTTGGCAGACGAAAAATGTCCGCTGCACATTGCTTCATCTCCTTCATTGCAGATCTATCGCGGCAAAGATGCCGCGCTCGATTTGATCAAAGCGCACGCGCGTCGTGGAGATTTGGTCATGGGCGCAATGGTTGGCGCTGCAGGAATTGCGCCAATTCTGGCTGCAATCGAGGCAGGTTGCGATATCGCTCTCGCCAATAAAGAGACTCTTGTCGCAGCGGGTGCGATCGTGACTGAAGCCGCTCGAAGAAACGGCGTTTCCATTCTGCCCGTCGATAGCGAGCACAGTGCCATATTGCAATGCCTCCGATCAGGCGATCAAACCACTGAAGTTGAAAGAATTGTTTTGACTGCGAGCGGCGGACCATTTCGCAAAGCGACACGCGAAATGTTGGAAAGCGCAACTCTTGCAGATGCAATGAAACATCCAACATGGTCGATGGGACAAAAGGTAACAATCGATAGCGCATCGATGATGAACAAGGCGCTCGAGATGATCGAAGCGCACTGGCTCTTTGACCTTTCCGCAGAGCGTATCGCTGTCATCATTCATCCTCAGTCCATTGTGCATTCATTCGTTGAATTCATTGACGGCAGCGTGATCGCTCAACTCTCCCCTCCGGACATGAAACTTCCAATTCAACTTGCGATGACTTGGCCCACGCGCTCGCCAAGATCTGCAACGCCACTCGACTGGAAGAATCTGCGCGGACTGGAATTTGAACCCGTCGATCACGATCGATTTCCCGCAGTCAATTTGGCGTGGCGCGCAATTCGATCTGGAGGTTCTTCGGGTGCGATCTTGAATGGCGCCAATGAAAAAGCGGTAGCCGCCTTTGTCTCTGGGCGAATTCGATTCGGTGAGATTTCAACGCTTGTTGCAGGTGCGCTTGATGCGATAGCACCCACTCCCGTGCCAGACTTAGATGCGGTTTTCGCTGCGGATGCGCGAGCTCGCGAATGGGTCGCCCACAAATTGCATTCCACCCCACAAGTGCGCTGAATCGAAATTTTCCTTCCATCGCTTTCATTCAACGGCTTTCTGATTGATATCCCTGCCAAATTTGCTTTCCTCGTCTACCCTTTCATCAATGGAAATTCTTGGCACTGGCACAAACATATTGTTGGTCCTCCTTGGCTTTGGAATTCTTGTTGCCATTCACGAATTTGGTCATTTCGCTGCAGCAAAGTGGGCAGGCGTTCGCGTCGATGGATTTGCGGTTGGGATGGGACCTGTCATCCTTGCATATCGCAAAGGAATCGGTATTCGATTTGGATCAACCGAGCCAACAATTCATGCACGCACTGGCAAGCGAGCGATCCAACTCACTGACAGCGAACTGAAAAATCTGCAAATCGGCGAGACGGAATATTCGCTTCGCGCTTTGCCACTTGGTGGCTTCGTGCGAATGCTCGGACAAGATGATCTCGATCCGACGGCTGCAAGTGTCGACCCGCGTTCATACACACGCGCTCCAGTTTGGAAACGCATGATTATTGTTTCGGCAGGCGTGACTTGCAACATTTTCTTGGCGATCGCGATGTTTGTTGTGGCATTTATGATCGGTGTTCGTTTCGAAGCTCCAATCGTCGGAGCTGTAGTTCCTGCAGATCCTGCTGCAAATGCAGGCATTCAAGCTGGCGATCACATTGTTGCCATAGACGGATCGCCAATTTCTACATTTGCTGATCTGCAAATTGCTGCAGCAATGAGCAAGCCCAACGTTGCACTGCGCATGACAATCGAGCGGCCTGTTGGGTCGCAGACTGAAACGCTTCAACTGAATGTCATCCCCCAACACAGCGATGCCGCTGGAATGATGTCCATCGGAATTGCCCCCGCAGCGAGCACACGACTGACAACAGATTCCCAAGCCGTGCCATTTCTCTTTGGCGTTCTCAAACGTGCAGGATTTTGGAATCACGCTCCAGATGCGATCAGCGCGAAAAATTCGTGGGGAATCACTGCTGCAAATCTCAGCGGTGCAAATGCGACCATACCCGATCGCACGACCTTTGAGAAAAATTTTCGAGGCGCAACCCTTTTGATGGTGGATGGAAATCCCGCGACGACATACTCCGCACTCGAAGATGCATCGATGAAGTCAATGGGAAACCCAATCGCCACTCGATGGTCATTCGTCGATGGTGGCGAGAGCGACATCGCGATCAATTGCGTGCCCGCTTGGCAAATTCTTGTGTACACAGAAAAACCACCGCAGGCATTCATCGACTATGAACAAGGTCTGTTGGGTTTGGCACCACTCGTGCGTATCGGGCGCGTGCCTGCTACATCTGGCGCGAATGGCATCTTGATGGATGATGATGTCATTCTTCGTGCAGCCGATATTGCGGGTCCTCGGCAAATGGAGTTTCGACTCGCTGTGCAAGAACACGCTGGAAAAACGATCAGTTTGCGCGTGCTGCGAAATGGACAAGAAATTGATTGCGCCCCCATCGTTGGTCGAGATGGAAAACTTGGCGTGGAAATTGCGAATGCGTGGGAGACTCCGATCATGGCTCGTCCATTCGCAGTCGTCGGGACACCACCTGGGGTATCGACGAGCGTTGCACCACTCGACCTGATGCCACTCACCCGTATCAATGCGATCAATGGTCAAACGATTGGTGATTGGAATGATCTCTTTCGAGTCGTGCGGAGTGCAGTCAAACAAAATCCAAATATCGATCAACTTTCAATCAAGACGACACCGCCAACTCCCAATGCTGCAGCAGAAGAACAGATCATTCGATTCGATTCTGCCACACGTAATTCGCTTGCGACACTTCGGTGGCGACCATCTCTCGAGCCAGAATGGTTTATGCCCGCCGAAGTCGTTCTCTCCGCCGGGGGTCATCCCATGCAAGCGATCGCAATGGGATTCACCGAGACGCGCAAGATGGTGATGATGACCTATCTCACTCTCGACCGACTCTTTCGTGGCACCGTCGGTGTCTCGCAACTTCGTGGTCCTGTCGGCATCGTGCACATCGGGACGCGCATCGCAGATCGAGGTTTGACATATCTCATCTTTTTTCTTGCGATGATCAGCGTCAACTTGGCGGTTATCAATTTCCTGCCGATCCCCATTGCAGATGGCGGGCTGATGGTCTTCTTGATCTACGAAAAACTGCGGGGAAAACCACCAAGTCCAAGCTTTCAAAACGGAGCGATGCTTGCAGGGTTGGTTCTTGTTGGCGCTCTCTTTGCAGTGACCTTTTATAATGATGTCATGCGTTTGGTGACCTAGCATTCGCCATGAATCAACCAATCACAATCATCACTGGGGCAGGAAGTGGTGTCGGTCGATCGCTGGCAATTGCACTTGCTGAACAAGGACATCACATTGCTCTTGCAGGTCGCACTCAATCGAAACTTGAAGAGACTGCAAGTCAATGCTCTGCATCACCAGGATTGATGATTCATCCAACTGATTTGCGTGACGAACCTTCTGCAACAACTCTTGTTGATGATGTCATTGCTCGATGGAACCGCATTGACAATCTCGTCAACTGTGCTGGCATTGCACCTCTGGCACCAATCGACCGAACCACGGACGAAATTCTTCGCGACACATTCTCCGTCAATGCGATTGGACCTGCGCATCTCATCATTCGATGTTGGCCTCACTTCAAAGCGCAGAAATCTGGACGAATCGTCAATGTTTCCACGATGGGCACAACTGATCCATTCGCTGGTTTTTTCGCATACGCAGCATCAAAGAGCGCGCTGGATTCGATGACTCGAAGCGCGGCCAAGGAAGGATCGCGCGTTGGAATCAAAGTCTTTGGCGTCAATCTTGGTGCGGTCGAAACTCCAATGCTTCGTTCAAACTTCAGCGAAAAAGTCCTGCCGCATGATCGAACTCTTTCGCCAGAATTTGTTGCTCAAGTGATTTGCGACTGCTTAAATGGAACACGCGATGCTGACAATGGTCGCTGCATTCCTATTCCAAGTCCATAAAAAACGAGATCCACAATTACGGGCGACGACGATGCAACGCTCGGTCAATCTCGCGCTGGCTTTCGCGTTTTGAAATGGACTGACGTTTGTCAGACTTTGTTTTTCCAGTCCCAACCCCGACAAGCAATTTCGCGAATCCATTCTTGAAATAGATTTTCAGTGGGACAATCGAAACGCCCTTGGCTTGCATAAGCCCCGCCAACTTTTCAATTTCACGGCGTTTGGCAAGCAACCGTCGAATTCTCACTGGCACATGCTGACGATCAACTCCAGCCGGCGGATATTCTGCAATATGAACTCCATGCAAGTTCAGGCGAAGCGGAGAAAACTCCGCCATGACCCATCCTTCCGCCAAACTGACCTGCGACCCACGGACGGATTTGACTTCGGTACCCACGAGTTCAATCCCGCATTCGAGCGTTTCGCCTATGGCAAAGTCATGAAAAGCCTTACGATTTTCGATCGTTGGGCTGTCTGATGATGATTTTTCTGCTTTTTTTGCCATGAACGCACTATTTTTTCAGCCAACTTGCTTTCAGTTTTCGAAATCTCGCCGATTGCACGAATATTTTTTTGCAAAGAGTGACAATTGTGGCATAGTTATTGAGAAGTCCAAGCTTTATTATACGTATTGTTTTGTCAGAATTATGTTTCTTACCTCATTGGTGTTGGCAAATTCTTTGAATCGGACATTGATCATCTGAATCAGAAATTCATCCCCTTCGATTTAAAAACAAAAAATGATGACACGAACACATATCGGCATTTTCTTCGCAGCAACCACTTTGGTTTTCTTTGCAGTTGATGGCGCAGCACAAGCGCGCGTCCCTCTGCAAGGAATGGGGGCTGGAAAATTGCCCGACCAAGTGATCGATGTCGCAAAAGCGCGCGTTGATTTTTTCAATGCAAATCCTGGCGCTGACTTCTTCGAACGAGGTGATCGAATTACTCGTGTCTATGGACAAGCATTTTCCAACGGCAAATCTCCAAGTGAAAGCGCAGAAGCATTCATTCGAGATCACGCCGACGTACTTGGCGTTCGTTCAAACGACTTGCTTCCATTTGGTGCATTTCCAGATGCGACTCACGCGGTCGATGTGTACTGGGACGAAGCAACAGAGTCATTTCGTTTCACGCTTCTGGGATATTCGCAAGTCGTCGAAGGCGTTCCAGTCTTTCGTAGTGCGCTCAAATTGTTGATGCGCAACGAGGGCGGATTTCCGCTTGTGCTTGCATCATCTGAACTTCGAAATCTCGGCGCATTCCCTGCGACACTTGCAGCGCGCCCAACATTGGCCAGTTTCGACCGTGCAGTCTGGTCGAGCAAAGCAATTCGCATTGCTGCGATTGCAGAACCAACCGACTCGCGGTTGGTGATCTTCGCGGGTGTGGATGACAGTCCATCGACTCCAACTCTTGCAGTCAGTTTTATTGTCGAGCGTGGCGTTCCTGGAGTTGGATATTCCAAGATGCTCTATGTCGCAGAAGCGACCACAGGCAATATCCTCTTTGAAGAAGATCAGATTTGCAATCTCGACATTTCAGGAACAGTCAAAGGACTTGCCACGCTTGGCTGGGGGGCAGATGCATGCGGAAATGAATTTGCTACTGCGCTTCCATACGCTGCTATTAGTGGCGGAGCATCGACTGTATACGCAGATGTCAACGGCGCATTTGTAGTGCCCAACGCTGGTACTGGAAGCCTGAACCTGACTTCGAATATGTTTGTGGGCGGAAAATATTTTAAGGTCGACAATATTCCAGTAACCGAATCAACGCTGACTCTCAACGCTGCCAGTGGCGCAAGCAACATTGACTTCGTCCACAACAGTACAAACACCTCCGAGTTTTTGCGCGCTGAAGTCAACGCATATCTCCATGCAAATATTGTTCGCGATTTCGTGATGGCAGCGAATTCAACATATCCAGTCATCGCTGGACAACAGGGAGCGACCGCTTTTCAAATCAATGTCGGAGTGTCTGGTACATGCAATGCGTTTTATAACGGATCTTCAATCAATCACTACTCCTC
>CAMBWI010000067.1 GCA_945871445.1 Singulisphaera sp. GP187
AGTTTCAAATCGTAAACCAAGTCCATTCACCCGCGAAGGCGGGTGACGAAACCAAACCTCAGGCTCGACGACGTCGTGTCGCGAGACCAGCGAGTCCAAGAAGCGCGAGCGCTCCTGGGGCTGGCACTGCGCCTGCACCGATTGCTACGCCAGCGGTGCTCTCAAAGCCGTAGTCCACGATCGAGCGGGTCGCAGCATTCGCGCCGATTGCTAGTCTCATCCAGCCGTAGTGGGTCAGGCCGTCTGCGGCAAGGAACTTGAATCCGAAGATTCCAGTCGAATTCGCAGTCCATTGACCGACAAGTGTTCCGAGAGTTGCACTCGAAGATCCATAGAAGAAGGATGCCGCGCCGATAGCAGTGCCCGCAGCGATATTCGTGCGGCCTGTGCTCGTTCCCGCACCTGGGTTGCGCATGTAACCCGTACCAGTCGCTGCGTACAGCGACACAGCAGTAGTGCTGGTTCCGTACGGATTGACATCCCAACCAGGGGCACCGGCTCCAGCGCCAGCGACATACTGACCGGTCTCAACGTTCATGTAGACCCCGTCAACATTGGCGGGGATGACGATGTTAAGGACGCCGCTGTAGACGATTGCGGCATTAGACGTTGCTGCGACAGCAGCTGTAGCAACAGCGGCAAGCGCAAAATGATTCGTTAGACGATTTGAAATACTCATTTTTAATTCTCCACAAGAAAAGGGACAGAACTCGGGACATCATGGTCAACCTTTTTAGGGAAGGGTTTCCGTGATGGTGCCTGGGCATACTGCCAAACACACCCTTAATCTAATCCGATATTTGCGACTTGCAAATTTTGTACGCAATAATCTTAAAATTTTTTCGTGGGTAATCTGCGCGCACATTTCGCTTGGAAAAGCAAGTTCGCAAACATTGGTGCGATTTAGGGCTATAGCTTGATTATTTGTGGTTATAGGACCACCATTGCCCTTAACCATCTGAAATCAGTTGTTTGTAGGGTCTATAAACTAGCTGTTCAACGAGATGCTGGCAGATCACTCGTACCGTTTGGGGGCAATTGTCCATTCAATACAGATTGAACATGGAATGAGGGTTCAAACCACAACGGGTCTATATAACCAGTAGCGGATTGACCTTTCGAGGAAGAATTGCGCTTGGAATTTCCAATTGGATTGTCTGTTAAATTCAGAGAAATGCGCTTGGTTACAGGCATTCCTGCCATAACAGTCTTGCCTATTGGCTTGCCAGCAAGTGGCCGTTTGCCTTGGGTTATTAGCCCTTTATCTTCTGCGCCAACCCCTCTGGGTTCAACCCCAGGGGAGTTTGGCATTGGCATTGCGATATCTGTCCACTCCCATTCGGCTTTGAGAACATCGAAATTTTGCGCATCAGCGACGATTTTGACCTTGCTTGGTCCGCGCATTTTTGGTGCATTTGATGTCCTTTGTGCAGTGACGATCGTGACTGGTCGACCACTCGTGGGTTCATCGTGTGGGGAAGGTTGGAAGTTGATCACATAACCACGATCAAGTTTATCGAGCATCGCTTCGAGAGTGAAAGGTTCGATGTCATCGTCGGACTGACTCCATCCTGATTCAATCATAGAAATGATAGGAGTGCGAAGTTCGCGCAGAGATGTTGCAGTGCGGATCGTGCCTGTTGGTTCGATCGCCCAATAGGTTGTTCCATCAAATCCAAAGATGCCCTTTGTACGGGGTGGTCGTCGGTCCAACCCGTCTCGTCGGTCCAACCCATCTCGTCGGTCCAACCCGTCTCGTCGGTCCAACCCATCTCGTCGGTCCAATCCATCTCGTCGGTCCAATCCATCTGGAATTGCACGAGAAGGCATCATTCCAAAGATGCTCAAGGTCCAACGACCGCCACTGCCCAAGACAAGTTCGCCAGTACGAGATTGCCTTTGAAGAACTTGAGCAACTGGAACTTGGTCTTGGTTTGTTACTCGATCGATGGAAGCAGGTTCCATTTCCATTCGTAGCGTGTATGTGCGACTGCCTTGTCGTGCGGAACTTCGAATTGATTGCAATGTGGCGTATGCCATCGAGTCTGATGATGATGGAACAAAGAGAACAGCAATCAAAATCATCGCGGCGATGCCGACGGATCCACCAATCCAGGCGATGTGTCTGCGAAAATCGATCTGAAAACGCCTGTTTTCTAGGCGAATTGAGGATATCGCTCGGTCGACTCTCATTTGAACACGCGCCGCTTCACCAGGCAAAAGCATTGCAAGCAAGCCATGCACCGTCATGCCATCGGCGGAATCACATTGGTCAGAAGCACGATCGGTTGGATTGGAAATCGCAGAATCGTCTCGAGCGAATGGATCGAAGTCATTTGATTCGTTCATTGTGGAAGTCCTGTTGTAGGGGCGAAAATTGACTTGGTTCTGAGACACTCTGCCAGCGCGAGTCGAGCGCGATAGAGACGTTTTCTAAAAGTCTCGTCGGTGGTTCCAATAGATTTTGCCGCAGTTGCAGCATCAATGCCGCGGACATAGACCAGATCGATCGCTTCGTGCGCGTCTTCTTTTAATCGTGCGATGCAATCGTGCAATTCCGAGATCCGCTGCGAAAATGTGTCACCCGCAGCTTGGTCGACTTGGTCAAATTGAAGGGCAATCCGCTGTTGGAGGAGTTCTGTCAGATGCGTGCGATATCTGCGATTCTTACGAGCTGAACTGAGAATGTGATTGCGCGCGATGCCACGAAGCCATGGTCCAAAGGGACGAGTGCGATCAAATTCGTCAATTCGCTTCCACGCAGTGATGATCGTTTCCTGAAAAACATCATCCACTGTCGAGCTTTCGAAAGCGAACGAATGAATGAAAGCGTTGAGCATTTCTGCGTGTTGTCGAACGAGGATGTCGAAGAGACCTTCTGCGCGCATGGGTTGAATTGAGAGAGTTCGTGCTTCCGATCCTTTGGCAAACAAAGTATCGGATTTCATTTACTTCGCCCTCTGGCTTCGTATTGGGACAGTTTTGCTCATAGAATCCAACTTCGGCAGTGCCGACCACAGCCATGCCGATCTTCGCCCTCAAGATGCTCTTTGGAGATTCAGCCCGTTTTTATGGGATGTTGCTTGGGCTGGCGTTTTCCACTCTGCTGATCTCTCAACAAGCCTCGATCTTCGTCGGACTGATGTCGCGAACATTTGGCTTTGTAACCGACACGCCACAGCCTGATCTTTGGATCGTCGATCCAGCCCAACGATTTTTGGATGACAACAAACCGCTCAGGTCGACCGCTGTCCAGAGAGTGAGATCCATCGAGGGGATTGAATGGGCGGTGCCGCTTTTCAAGGGTTTGTTGGTTGTCAACTTGCCAGACGGAAAACGGCAGATGTCGCAGGTCGTCGGCATCGATGACGCAAGTTTGATCGCAGGGCCGCCTTTTATGCTCGAAGGCTCGTTGACGGATTTGCGCAAGCCCGATGCGATCATCGTGGATGAAAAAGCCACGCGCCGAGAATTCAAGATGAACAATCCCCCAGAAGGTGGAGAGCCGAGGTCGCTGCGCGTGGGGGACACTTTGGAATTAAACGATCGGCGTGCCGAAGTTGTTGGAATCTGCAAGGCGACACAAACATTTCAAAGTCAGCCAGTGATTTACACAACCTACAGCCGTGCGACCGAATACGCGCCAATGGAAAGAAGAATGGTGACAATGGTCTTGGCTGGAGTTGCACCTGGCGTGGACGAAGTGCAATTAATCAAGACAATCGCAGAGCGGACGGGATTGTCGGCGTTCAATGGAGAAGATTTTGCAGACAAGACGGTGGGATATTGGATGCGCGAGACTGGCATTCCGATCAATTTCGGAACGGCGATTGTCTTGGGATTCTTTGTCGGAGTCGCTGTGGCTGGGCAGATGTTTTACAACTTCGTGTTGGATAATTTGAAATACTTTGGAGCGATGAAGGCGATGGGTGCATCGCGCAAGACACTTCTTGGAATGGTTTTCTTGCAGGCACTCACGATTGCGATATTGGGATTTGGACTAGGAATTGGAATGACCAGCGCATTTGGATTGACTGTTCCCGGCGAGCGACTTGCGTTTCGAATGACTTGGCATATTCCGTTGATCGCAGCAGCATCAGTGACGGTGATTTGCACGGCAAGCGCTGCGCTTGGAATGTGGCGTGTACTTCGACTGGATCCTGCAGATGTGTTCAAGGGTTGAATGAAGAGAGTGAAACAAAAATGACGCTCGGCAACAACCAAGAAATTGCAGTGCACGCTTCGGGCGTTGAGAAGGTTTATATTTCTGGAGATACGAATGTCGTGGCATTGCGCGGAGCAGATTTAGAAGTGCGCTGTGGTGAAGTGGTGATACTTGCGGGTCCTTCGGGTTGTGGCAAGACATCATTTATCTCGATCATTGCCGGGTTGCTTGCGCGAGATGGTGGAAAACTTGAAGTGATGGGGGAAGATCCTCAAGCACTTTCGACTGAGGCACGCACTGCGTGGAGATTGCGCACGGTTGGATTTGTCTTTCAACAATTCAATTTGATTCCAACTCTTTCGATTGCGGAGAATGCAGCGATTCCTCTGATCTTGCAAGGGATGGATCGGCGCAGTGCGTGCGTGAAGGCAAAAGAACTTCTGGATCAGGTTGGGTTAAATGGTCGCGATCGATCGAGTCCTATTCAACTCTCTGGGGGTCAGCAGCAGCGCGTGGCAATCGCACGCGCAATGGTCAACAGTCCAAAGATTATTGTTTGCGACGAACCGACAAGTGCGCTCGATGGCGCAACTGGTTTGCGCGTGATGGAACTCATTGCGCAAGTTGGGCGCATGCCAGGACGCGCTGTTATTGTTGTCTCGCACGATGATCGTATTTATCACCTCGCAGACCGAATCATTCATATGGATGATGGAAGAATTGATCGAATCGAAACAACCGCTTCACTAAGGAATGCACATGTCTAAACCCAATTCATTTTTACGCAAGGTTCTATCGATTCGTTTTGTCGTCATTCCTGTCATCGCAATCACTGGAATCGTGTTGGTGATCGTGACTGTTGTGAAGCAAGTGCCTCGAGTGCCGATTGCGGCCATTGCTATTGCGCCACCGAAGAGTCCATTTGATTTGCGGATTTCTGGAATCGGTACGGTGTTGCCAGCTTCGGATGTTGTCAGTGTCGGGACTGCAATCGCTGGAGTTGTTATGGAAGTTGCTGTGAGTGAAGGACAGCAAGTGAATGTGGGAGATCTGCTTTTCCGAATCGATGGAAGGCAGACGCAAGCAGATTTGGCAGTTGCAAATGCAAGGCTGGCTGTTGCACAGGGAAAATTTTCTGGCGTGAAGGCGTTGCCGCGCGCAACAACTTTGCGCGAGGCGCAGGCAGTGGTCGCTTCGGCAAAGGCTCAATTGGTTGATGCGCAAGGACGGCTGAAGCGTTTAGCAGATTTGGGTTTGGAAGCAGCAACAAGTCGTAACGAGCAACCTCGATTGGAATATGAATTGGCTGCGGCGCAAGCTGGATTTGATCGTGCGCAGGCCCAGTTGGAAGAAGTCAAGCAAGGTGCGTGGATGGAAGATTTGGATGTCGCCAAGTCCGAGGTTCTTGTCGCGCAGGCGGAAGTTGCTCGACTTGAAGTGCAGATCGAACGCGAATCTGTTCGCGCGCCGATCGGAGGGACTGTGCTTTATGTTGATATTGATCTTGGCGAACATGTTGTTCCTGGTTCTGTTCAGCAAATGGTCGCGCTTGGAAAACTGGACCCGCTACATGTGCGAGTGCAGATTGATGAAATGGATGCGTGGAGATTTCGTCCTGAGGCGAAGGCGATTGCAATGCCGCGTGGTGGCGCAAAAGGCGAGTTTCCGCTGCGATATCTGCGGATGATTCCGTTGATTATCCCTAAGCGTCTCCTGAGCGGGGATTCGACTGAACGCGTTGATGTGCGCGTGATGGAAGTGGAATATGAACTGGACAATCCTGCGACGATGTCGATCTTGCCTGGGCAGATCGTGGATGTCTTTATCGAAGTTCCGGCAGACGGGGGGAAGTAAAAAGTTTTTTATTGATGCTGCGGCGTGTTCTATATAGTCGGTGTGACGAGCTTTCGCAGACGAGCAATAAAAAATCCTTCAAGCGGCGGGAATATTCGCCGAGCGTTGGCGATAGATGGATCGAGTTGTTTTTTATTCCACTCTGTCAGCGCAGGTTGCGCGTGTGGCATATCGAAGGGGAGTGGGATGATTTCGATGCGGCCGGCGTATCGTTCGAGTGCGCGTGCAAGCACGAGTTCGTTTTCTTCTGGCGCGAATGTGCAAGTGGAATAGACCAGCGTTCCGCCAGGTCGAAGTGCGTCGATCGCAGAATGCAAGAGTGCCTTCTGCAGTGATGCAAGTCTGCGGACTTTGCCAAGTGCCCATTTTTCGTTCGCTGCAGAATCGCCCAGATGAATTCGCCCTTCACCGCTGCAAGGGGCATCGACCAAGACACGGTCGAACATCAAAGGGTGGCCGCGCGCCCATCGCTCGCCGTGCGCGCAAATGCATTCAGCCGTTGCACCAAGAATTCGCAGGACTTCGCGCAGTTTGTATTGACGAGGACGACTCGCATCGACTGCGACAAGATGTCCACTGTTCTTCATCATCGCAGCAAGATGAGATGTTTTGCTCCCAGGCGCGGCACAGAGATCCAGGACAGATTCTCCCGGTTGCGGATGAAGAGCAAATGATGCGGCGATGCTTGAAAGAGATTGAATGTGAAAGCAACCTTGTGCGTGCGCTGGATGCGATTGCAGTTCGCGCGCTGTTGCCGCGGTTGTGAATGCGCAATCGCACCAATCGACAGGGTGAAGTTGAATGCCGCTCGATCGAAGTTGCTGGAGTGTTTCAGTCGGCGGCGCGCGCAGAGGATTCATTCGAATCGATGTTGGCAATGCAGGAGGATTTGCATCGAGCGCAGATGCAAGAGATTCTGGCGGAAGAATTGTTTGCCAGCGTTCAAGCAGCAGAGGTTGGATCGCGCGCTGTGACATCAAGTGCCAGGAGCAAGAAGCGCGATGCGCATCGCGCTGTCTTGTGGGCCATGAAAAAAATGATCCAGCCCGAGCAATTCTTCGATTTGTGCGGGATGCAGTACGCGTTGCAGTTCAGCACCAGATTCTTCGACAACTGCGTTGATGTTGGTGATTGCAAGATCGTGACCGCCGAGAAGCGTTCCAATGAACTGATGATATTTTTCAGTCGCTGCTCGCGCATCTTCGGTGAGTGTCTCGCGTGGACCGCTGAATTCCATAATGACTCGATTGCGATGATTGCCTGCAAGCGCAAAGCGAATGAGCGCGACAAGTTCTTCGTGTGAGATGTAGTACGAGAGTCCTTCGATGATCCAAAGTGCGGGAGCGGATGAATTCCAACCGCTTGCCAGAAGTTTGCGCTCTGTTGTTGCGATGTTGCGCAGATCGCATTCAACGCATCGAATGCGAGCAGAGACAGAAGCGTCAGAGCAGTGTGCAATCAGTTGATTTTTTTCTTCGACATTTTCATAGTCCAACTCTGTCGCATGCGCATCTTCGTGCTGAGAACACCAGTCAAGAGCAAGTGGCGCGAGTCCTGCGCCAGGAATGATTATGTTGCGAGTAATTGGAGAACCTGAGAGTTGGATTTCCTTCATCCATGTGCGAATGAGCAGCTTGCGAAGCTGGATTCGATGTGCGGCAGCGGGAGAATCGCGAAGTGCGATCTTGGCAAGTTCTTCGCCCTCACTCAGATCGAGAGATTGAATGAGTCGTTTGCCTGCAGGAGTGACAGCCATCTTTTCGCCGCCAAGAATCATGACCATTGCTGCGGTTTGTCCAGCGTGAACAGTGAGTGATTCATCCATTGGAGTCAAGAGTACGCAGTGACCAAAGAGATCGCGGAATCATTGTGAGAACTTGCGTTGCTTGGGTAGAATGATGCGATGAAGCAACAATTCAATTTGGAAAGAATTATGTGGATCACAAGCATTTTTACATTGATGATTTCCATGACTGCATCAGTTGGTTTCGCCCAGAGTGGGCAGCCTGTGCCGATGCCAGATCCAATGGCACCAAAGCCTGATCCGAAAGATCCAAAGTTTCCCAAGCCAGATTCGCCCGTTCAACCTGCTGAACCCAAACCTGCTGAACCCAAACCAGTTGAACCTGCGCCGATCCCTGATGAAACGCCGATGAAGCTTGAGAGCGAATCGTTTGTAAACGGAGCTGTGTTTCCAACAGAATTTACAGCCGACGGCGAAGGAACATCTCCACAGTTGAATTGGAAGGACGCACCGAAGGAAACCATCAGTTTCGCAATCATGATGGATGATCCAAATGCGCGTGGGTTTGTGCACTGGACGATCTGGGGAATTCCTGCGACGCAGAGCGAGTTGGCTGCGGATCTTCCTCGTGATTTAGAGTTGAAGGAACCCAAGGGAGTTCGTCAGGGAGTGACATCGTGGGGTGCTGAGCGTCCGGGATATTGGGGCTCTGCTCCGCCGAAGGGAAGTGGCGTGCATAAATACACATTCACTCTGTATGCGCTTGATGTCAATCTGGAATTGGAACCTGGTGCGAATCCGAAGAAGTTTCGCAAAGCGATCGAAGGTCACGTGTTGGCCAAGACGAAACTTGTTGGCTTGTACGAACGGAAATGAGTTCAAGATAGTAAAGGTGAAACCATGGAAGATTCTGTCAGTTATGGATTCGCAGTGATGGTTGGATTCGCATTGAGCGCCGCTTGCGGTATGCGCATCTTTGCGCCGCTGGCAATTGTGTCGATTGCGACGCACTTTGGTTGGGTTGATCCAGGAAGTGGATTTGCGTGGATCGGTTCAATGCCTGCGATGATTTGCTTTGTCATCGCATGCGTGATTGAAATTTTGGGGATGATGATTCCGTGGGTCGATCACATTCTTGATGTTGCAGGAACGCCAGTAGCGGCTGTGGCCGGTACGGTGGTGATGGCATCGCAACTCGCGAGCGCGAGCGGGATCGATACAAGCGCTGTGCCGCAGTGGGTGACATGGGCTCTGGCAGCTGTTGTTGGCGGAGGCGTTGCGACTGGCGTTCACGCGGCGGTTGGAACACTGCGCGTGGGATCGACTGCTGTCAGCGGCGGATTTTTGAATCCACTCTTCGCATTTTTCGAAACGCTTTGTAGCTTTGCTCTTGCAGGATTCGCAGTCTTGTTGCCGGTTGTCGCTGTGGTCGTGTCGATCATCTTTGTTGTTTCGCTTGGGGCGATTGCAATCGCTGTGCTTCAATGGCGCAAGCGGCGTAATGCCGCGGAATCTGCGGTTGTGGTGGCGTAAGACGGTGGACGCAGAGAAAATCCGCGGCGTTTTTGCACAAAAAGAAATTCGGGCATATTTCTAGAGAAGGCGTTGGCGTGCTTCTATGTTCCCCGCGCAACCGACGGATGCGTCATCCGTTTGTCGCGCGCTCGGTGCCGCGCGCAGGTCGCAAATGTTGCACCGCAAGTGAGGAAAAATGGAAAAATACTGGAAGTCGAGTTATGGAATTGTTTGTGGTTTGATTTCGATATCTGCATCGTGCTCGACATCGTTTGCTGCGATGACATTCGGCGGGTGGAATTTCAATGGGGCAGTGGGCACAAGTGCACCGTCGATAGGAAAAG
>CAMBWI010000068.1 GCA_945871445.1 Singulisphaera sp. GP187
ACTTTTCCAAAAGTGCCTGCGCCTCGAGAGTCATATCTTCAAAGGGCAAACTGATCGCTCCAGCAATGTGCTTGATCGAATAATCCTGACGACTTCGTGGATCGATAAACGCAGAAGTTTTCGCTTTGTTGAATACGCCGCCAGGTTCGTTGATTGTCTTCAGCGCGTCGTACGAATTGAGGAAAACCAAATTGCGGTCACTGGTGCTGGTTTCGCATGACGCGATTGCATAAACAAGAAAAAGCCCAATAATCAGTCGATTCATCTGTGAACAGATTTTATTGAACTGCATCTTCACACTCCTGTTGGTTTTAGATTACGACTTTGATTCATATACTCTGACCAGCTGCAATGATTGGATATCAAACGATGCTGACAGTTTACGCTTCTTGCGCAACAGTGGGAATCGCTTGCATGATTTCGCAAACTGCAACCACTTCAGCAACCACTCCCTCAACTACTTCAGCAACCAATCCCGTTGTCGCTTCAGTCATTCCATACATTGTCTCTGCTCCCGATGGCGCTCAATATGTTGTGATTCGATTCAAAATTGAACCGCAATGGCATATCTATTGGTCCAACGCAGGCGATAGTGGATCTTCGCCAACGGTGAAGTTGTCAATGCCGACAGGTTGGACAATCGGGCAAGCAGAATTTCCCCGACCGCAGATTCTTGGCAATACACAAGAGCGAAACTATGGATACGAGAACTCGATGGACTTGATGATTCCAGTTGTTGCGCCTGTTGGCAGTGTTGCAAATTCGATCTCTGTGATCGCAAAGGTTGATTGGTTTGTGTGCAAGCAGACTTGTCAGATGGGAAGCGCGAGTTTGAATGCTCAGTTGACAACAGAGTCGAACAAACCGTTGGTGTCACTGAATCCGCGGGTCTATCCATCGAAACTTCCCCCGAGTATTCGAGCGACTCTTGAAGGAACGCCCACGAGTGGAACCTTGGTCGTGACTGGTCCGACCAAATCATTTGTTGCGCAGCCCGTTCGTTTTATCCCAGATCCCACTGCAGGAGTGCAATTTTCTGGTGGAAGTGGTCCATTTCTTGCAACGCAGTCTGGAAACACAGTGACTGCGCGCATACCATTCACGATTGATTTGGATGATGCGGTGGATGGACCACCGCGAATCCGAGGGTTGCTTTTGACAGGTGAGCGGGAGACAGATCCCGCATATCGGATTGATATGACAGCGCCGGATGTTCCGGTGCGTGCAAAGTAGACAGGTGCAAGCGAAAAACTTGCGAAACATTATGGAGGCTTCAACATGCGTATGACTCATTCACTCTTAGCGGCAACAATTGTCGCCGGAACAGCGTTTCTTTTCGCGGCAGCACCAACTGGTGACGATCACAAGCACGACACTGCAACCATTGGGCACGCAGCACCTGCGTTCACATTGACTGGCGCCGACGGCAAGACATACAACCTTTCCGATTACAAGGGTAAAACTGTGGTCTTGGAATGGTTCTGTTCAACATGCCCAGTCAGTGGCGGTGGTGCGAATTCTTATTGGGGCGATGGAAGCGCAAGCAAGACTGTGAATGGAATGAAGGCCGCAGATTCCAATGCCGTCTATTTGGTGATTGATTCGACCAAGGATGGCCATAGTGGAATGACGACTGCAGATGAAGGGAAGGCAAGTACCGAAATTATTTCGAAGGCTGGCCAATCTGTTCCAGTTCTTATGGATCCAAGTGGCAAAGTTGGTCGCGAATACGGAGCAAAGACAACCCCGCACATTTTCATCATTGATGGAACTGGCAATGTTGTTTACATCGGCGCACCAACGGGCGACGATGGCAAGGTCAATTACATCGTTGATGCGGTGACTGCGGTCAAGGCTGGCAAGCCAGTGAATCCATCGAAAACAAAGAACCGAGGTTGTGGCGTGAAGTATGCCTCCCAGAAAGCTGAAAAAAGCGCGGCATAAGTTACAGAACAAATGAATCCGCACAGGATTCAAATGATTTGAAAAACAAACCTCGGCGACGGCGCCGAGGTTTTTCTATGTTTCTTTCGGTGATGCGTTTGTGCGATCCCTTTTCCGTTTTCACAGAGAGGATCGTTTTCAAGCGCAATTCAAGTCGGCAAACTGACCGGCATAATTACATATGTAAAGTCGTCGCCAATCTTCACAACTCCTGGGCGATTTGGTCCTTTCATTTCGACGGCAATTTCCGATGTGTCTGCGATGCGCAGAACATCTGTGATATAGGCGGGGTTGAATGCAATCTCGATTTCGGCGCCTTCCCACGAGAGCGCTGGCAAATGAACTTCTGCGTCGCCCATTTCTGCGGCGCGCGAAGAAATTGTGAGCCCCTTGGCATTGAAAGAAAGTTTGACACCTTTACTTTCTTCGTTGGTCAACAGCGCAGCGCGCTTGACTGCCGCCGCAAGTTCTGATGTGTCGAATGTTCCGCGGCGATCGTGTTCCTTTGGAAGAACATCATCAAATGGCGGGAAATTTCCTTCGATCAGGCTGGAGACAATGACGGCGGTTTCGCCAACTTCGAAGCGAATCCGATTTCGGTCGCGAGAAATTCGCACGCCCGAATCTGGATCGTCAAGAAGTCGATTGAGCACATTGAGCGTCTTTGTTGGAATGATGCAAGCCGCATCGCCATCGGCTGGTCCAGAGCAATCGCCGCGCACCATCGCAAGTCGTCGTCCATCTGTGGCGACCATACGAAGTCGTCGACCCTTGCGCTCCAGAAGCACACCATTGAAGGCATAGCGCGTGTTGTCAGATGCGGTTGCGAAAATAGTGCGGCTGATCATGCGGCGCAATGATCCTGCGCTGACTTCAAATTCAGTTGGAGAATCCACCTTGTCGCTGTCGCCAGGAAATTCGCGTGGGTCATATCCGTAGACTCGAAACTTCGAATTTTCGCCGCGCACGAGCGCGACATTCTTGTCCATCTCAATCGTCAAAGTTGTGTCGTCACACGATCGAACGATCTGCGTAAATTTGTCTGCGGGAATCAACGCGTCGCCGTCTGTATGAACTTCAACACTTGCAAGCACCAACGAAAGTCGAATGTCTTGATCGGTTGCCCACAATTTCAGCGTGCCATCGCGCGCAGAGAGCTTGACGCAAAGAAGCACAGGGACGGTGGTCCGAGACATCACCACGCTGCTTGCCATCGTCAGCGAATCGACGAGAGCTGTGCGGTCACAAACGATTTTCATAGATTCGGTCGCGGTTGTTGCCATAAGGTTCCTTTCAATTGAATATACCCGCCGATCACCAATGCGATCGGATGCCTATCCTTTGTGTGTAATGATCCACACGATTGTCCGAAGGATTCGAGAGTGCTATCCAGGAGTGGTCTTTGGGGGATATCTGCTGGCATTCTTTGCCGCATTTGCGATGGTCTTTATGTTGCCAATCGGCGCGTTGGGATTGGTCTTTCTTGCGTTGATGGCGTTGCTGCCAATCGTTCTTGTTTTGGGAATCGTTCGTGCAGTGGAACGCCCTTTGGCACTAGAAAAATTGCGCTCGGGTCGCTGTCCCGCTTGTGGAGCGAAATCCATTCAACAACCATCCACAGCGAGCGAAAATTGTTATGAATGCGCCCAGTGCCACGAGCGTTTTTCGGCGCGGGGAGAAGATGTCGCTGCACCAGAACAGATCGAAACCGAATCAGTCAAGTCTTTGGAGTAGGGGCACCGTTTACGCTTGCGGACTTGGCGTGGTTCGGTGGATGATTCAGAACTTCTCGCACAACATGCGCAAGATCGTTGCGGCCAACGAAGACGCTGACTTCGCCCGCGGGCATCACTTCAATCAAGAGTGGACTACCAACTGATGCAATCGAAATGCCGTGAATTGTCTTGCTTCCTGCAGTCAGCACGACGCGCACCAGATCTCGAAGAATGTGAAAGTTGGCAGGGACAAACAACAATCCGTCACGCGTATTGAGTTCAACTATTGCAGCGCTATCGATTGCTCGCCATTGTTCGTTGGTTGCCATTCCTTCGGCAACAGCTTCAAAGAGTTGACGCCAATGTCCAACAGGAATGACATAGACCTGCGTGAGGCGAAGTTTGTGAATGATCGCTTCGACCATATCGGCAAGTTTTGTTCGATCGAGTTGAATCACATCAGGCGGAAGTTTTTTCGCCATCGGGTGATCGCTTGAAGCGATATCGATGCACGAACTTTGCGGACCTTCTGCAAGAGAGAGTCGGAGTTCATTTTCGGATTGAGTAGCAACCTCGGCACCAAAGGGCCGAAGCAACCGCCACGCATCTACAAAGGAGACAAATTCCACGATGATCTCTTCTGTGTGCAATCTACCCTGAAATGCTTGGACGGTCTGTAGCATTCAAATTCATGAAAACGGTCCTCTTCATCTGCACGGGCAATACATGCCGATCGCCCATGGCGGAGGCGATTGCTCGATTTCAGATCGAAGCTGGGAAAGCCGGTGCCGATATGGGTCGAATTTTCACCGTTTCTGCTGGCACTTCGGCATCGGACGGCTCTGCGGTCTCTTCGCAAGCCATCCAATCCTTGAAGCGACTGGGTATTGCCCACGATGGACACAGCAAACGGCTGAATGCGGCGATGATTCGTGGGGCCGATCTGGTTTTTGGGATGACCGCGAGCCATGTCAACTATGCCCGCAATTTGGTCACGGGCGAGAAGGAAAACCTTGCAAAGATTCACCCTCTTGACCCCGAGGGTGACATTGATGATCCCATCGGTTTGGGTGATTCTTCATACGATCGTTTGGCCAAGGAATTTATGGAACTGATCCCCAAGCGACTTACTAAAATGATGAAGCAATGAAAAGTGTTGCAATTGGAAGTGACCACCGCGGAACCGCAGTTGCGCTTGCGATCGAGCAGCAATTGCGAATGGAAGGAATCGCCGTCACGATTCTTGGCGATTCGAGTGGCGCCCCATCGGATTATCCAGACATTGCGTGGAAGGTTGCGCAAGAAATTGTTTCGCAGCGCGCGCAGCGGGGCATTCTGATTTGCGGGACAGGCATTGGTATGGCAATCGCTGCCAACAAAGTCAACGGCATTCGTGCCGCGCTTGCGCTTGACGAATTGAGCGCGCAACTATCGCGAACTCATAATGATGCGAATGTTCTTTGTCTCTCCGCAGATTTGCTTGGACAAACATTAGTCAAACGAATTGTCGATATTTGGATGCGAACAAATTATGAAGGCGGTCGACACGCGCGACGACTGGCAAAAATCGAGCGCATCGAAAACGGTCAAGACCCGAAAAGTTAAACCGCGGTTCACGCTCAAGAACGCTGTTCTGCCAAATCAACCAAGAGTCGCACGCCCCATCCAGTCGGGCCAGCGCCTGTGACATCGTTGGCAGATTCTGCCGTTGCCATTGACGCAATATCCAAATGTGCCCACGGAATTTCTGGCTTTACGAAATACGAAAGAAATGCTGCGCCCTGAATTGGATGCGCTGATCGCAGGGGATTGCTGTTGAGAATGTCAGCGTGTTGACTTCGCATAAATTCTTGATGCGCGGGCCAAAGCGGAAGTCTCCAGACAAGTTCGCCAGTTGAAGTCGCAGAATCTTCGACTTGCTTGGCGAAATATGGTTGATTGCAGAAATATCCAGCGCAGAAATGTCCCAGCGCAACTCCCACACCACCTGTGAGTGTGGCGATGTCAACGATTGCGCTGGGCTTCATTGTCTCGCACGCCCAACTGAGCGCGTCTGCAAGCACAAGTCGACCTTCCGCATCTGTGTTGGTCACTTCAACGGTCACGCCATTGTGAAGTTTGATGATGTCATCGGGACGGTACGAGTCGTTCGAAACCATATTTTCGGCGACGGCCAAAATGCCTGTCACACGCATCGGCACTTTGAGCGCGGAAATTGTTTGCATTGCACCCATCACTGCAGCGCCTCCGCACTTGTCATATTTCATTCCCTTCATTCCGTTGTTCACCTTCAGGGAATATCCGCCAGTGTCATACGTCACAGTCTTGCCGACAAGCACCAGGTGATCTTTTTTATTGCGCGGTGAAATCTTGCGAGGCGTCCATTGAATGATGACGATGCAAGGCTTGATCGCAGAACCTTGGCCAACTGCAGTCAGTCCACCCATGCCAAGTTTGCGCGCCTGTGCATAATCGATGACGCGAACTTTCATTTTTCCATCTCGTGCAATCTTGCGACTTTCCGCTGCAATCCACGCTGGATGTGCGATATTTGGGGGCGTCGCTCCGACGCGTCGCGCAGTGTTCACTCCATCGGCGATGATCAATCCATGCGCAAAGCCATCGCGCACAGTTGCGTCGTCAGCCCAGAGAGTCAACTTTGATTTGCGAGCTTCACGCTTGGTCGCTGTGCCATCGAGCGCATCAAAGCGCCAGGTGCCAAGCGAAACTCCTTCTGCAAATGCGCCGCCGACTGCGCGCTTGGATGGTGCGTCCGATCCCCACGATGCGCTGTCATAGATTGCAATCGCACTTGCTGAAATTTTGTCCAGCGCTCGACCAACTTTCGCGCCGACAGTTCGCATACGAATAGGCGAGAAACCTTCGACGGGTCCAAGTCCTACAAGCATGTGTGTCGTTCCCACAGTCAAAGTTGCGCCAACTTCCCCCATAAATGCACCAGATTTCAGAGCGTCTTGGCATTGCGAATGAGCGCGCGCAGACTTGGGCCAACGTGGGGTTTTCCCATCGGCTTCGGCGTGAATCGGTACGAGAATCAGGCCTTGCGCCTTCGACGAAAGTGAAATGTTTTTATACATGGGGGCGGCATCGTAATGTCTATCCTGTGAAGATGGAGTCTTGTTGAATGGAACATTGGTCTGTCGTCATCATTGGTGGTGGTCACGCGGGCGCTGAAGCTGCGTGGGCTGCATCAAGCGCTCTTGCAGCAGCAGGCGCGAAAGGCGCGAGCGTTTTGATGGTCACAATGGATCCTGCGACGGTGGGAGCAATGAGTTGCAATCCCGCAATTGGTGGACTTGCCAAGGGACAGATGGTTCGCGAGATTGATGCGCTTGGCGGAATAATGGGGCGGGCAACCGATGCAACGGGAATTCTTTTTCGCGTTCTCAATGCGACAAAAGGTGCTGCAGTGCGCGGTCCGCGCGCGCAGTGCGATCGACATCACTATCAAGCCGAAGTTCAGCGATTGATTGCAACGCGCAGTCGAGCGGAAGTTCCCATCGTGATGGTGCAAGGAGTGGTTGAATCATTCGAAGAACAAGGTGGAGTTCTTCGTGCAGTTCGACTTGCAGCAGGAGCGCAAGTGGTCGATGTCGATGAATCGTCGGCGCAGTGGAATGCAGCGGCGATCGAGCGAATGTGGCAAGGAGAACGCGGACCTTCTGTTGCGCCACGGATGCCGTTTGGAAGTGGGGCATCCAGAAAACACTTCGCGCAATCGCAAGCAATCGCAGGAATCACAGTTGACGCAGATGGACGCATTCGAATCGAGTCGCGTGCGACAGTGTTGACGACTGGAACATTTATGCGTGCGTTGATGCATACTGGCGAATCGCAGACCGAAGGTGGGCGAGTTGGCGAAGGAACTGCAGTTGGAATTTCTGCGGCGCTGAAACAACTTGGATTTGAACTTGGGCGACAGAAAACTGGTACGCCACCTCGATTGCAACGAAGTTCGATCGACTGGGAATCGTTGACTCCGCAGTGGGGCGACGATCCAGCATTGCCATTTAGCGCACTTTCTCCGCAGATATTGCCTGCAGGAAGATTCCCAGGACTTCCGCAAGTTGAGTGCCGCGAAACACACACGACAGCGCAGATTCATGCGCTCGTCAAAGAGAATTTGCATCGTGCACCGATGTATGCAGGCGCAATGGAAGCGGAGACTGGCCCGCGATATTGCCCAAGTCTTGAAGACAAAGTTGTTCGTTTTTCACAGCGCGAATCGCATCATGTTTTCTTGGAACCAGAATCGCTTGCAACTGACGACATTTATTGCAATGGCATTTCGACTTCTCTGCCAGCAGAAATTCAGGCGCTCATCATTCGCGGCATTCCAGGTTGCGAAAGTGCAATCGCAAAGCGCTGGGGATATGCCGTTGAATATGACATGGTGTGGCCGCATCAAATCGATGCGACGGGCGAGACCAAGCGAGTGCGCGGACTTTTCTTGGCGGGACAAATCAACGGCACAAGTGGTTATGAAGAAGCTGCGTCACAGGGACTCGTTGCGGGGTTGAACGCAGCGCGCGTTGCGCTGGGTTTGGATCAACTTCGACTTGGTCGAGATCAGGCATACATCGGCGTGTTGATGGATGACCTGGTCACGCGTCAACCCCGCGAGCCATATCGAATGTTCACCAGCAGAGCGGAACATCGTTTGCTCTTGCGTGCTGACAACGCAGAAGATCGGCTGACGGACTTTGGCGTTGCGGCGGGTCTGGTATGTGCACTGCGCGCAGAGAAAGCTCGGGCGTACACGGATTCTCTGGCTGCACTTCGTCTGCGACTTGCACGAACTACTGCGCCGATCATCTTTGGAAGTGGCAAGAAGCTTTCGGATGTCGCCAGACGACCAGAAATCACGTCGATGGTGCTTACGGATTTAGCAAATTCGCTGGCGAATCCCAAAAGGATCGAGCCATTGATCTCTGAGGTCTCGCTGGTCGAGCGCGCCATCACTGACATTCGCTATGAGTGCTATCTGGTCCGTCAGCATTCGGAATTGAAGCGAGCGCTTGCAAGTGAAAACTCTACAATTCCAGCAGAATTAGACGTCGCAACGGTGCCTGGTCTCTGCGCCGAAGCCGTCGAAGTTCTTCAGCGTTTTCGGCCAGTAACGCTTGGTCAGGCATCGCGACTTTCAGGTATTTCTCCTTCGGATATATCAATCCTCGAGGTCACCCTGCGCCGTCGGCGTAAGAGTGGAAACCTTCCAACGACTTGCTAGACTCCTTTTTCGTTTTGATGCCGCTGTAGCTCAACTGGTAGAGCACATGATTTGTAATCTTGAGGTTGTCGGTTCAAGTCCGATCGGCGGCTTTCTTTGGCGGAATGAAGTGAATCGATTGGTGAGTTCAGTATGAGATTGCGAACACAAATTAAATTGGCAGCAGTCGTCATTGCCGTCGCTTCAACAGTGGGTTCTACATTTTTTGGATATTGGGCGATCAAGAATGTTTTTATGCAAAGGCTTCAGGCAAATGCGATGTCATTGGCCTCCGCCGTCGCCGCATCGATCGATCCG
>CAMBWI010000069.1 GCA_945871445.1 Singulisphaera sp. GP187
TCTCGCTCGAACGTTTTTCAGATCAGTCGCGCATCCGCTTGCGTGCCCAGCCGTTGGAAAGTTCTCTCGGGCGAGTTCCGCAGGCGGCCGACGGCACTTGCAATAAAATTTCGCAAACCAGATCGTGTCGGTCGCCGAGGACTGTCTGAGCCCCGAGAGGACTTTTCACGGCTGACCACTTATGTATCTCCGTTGCTGTTTCCGTGGCTGTTTCCGTGGCTGTTTCCGTGGATCTATATCGCGGCTGCTTGCGCGCTTCGAATCGCGCCCTCAGACAATGCTCGCAACATGCTTCCACCCGCCCCACAATCGTCCGCAATCCGGATCAACAGTCGCACAAGTTCATCTCTATCTCCGCGAGTGAAAGCCAAAGTCCCTTCGCAATTTTCAAGACAAGATTCATGGATCACACCAATTCCCCCGGCGAGTGCCCACCATTTGCACCACCCCCACCAACGACTTGCCAACTCATCCCCCCGCGCATTCAATAACATTGCATCTGCAGCAAGCCAAAGCGAACTGGGAATCTCCGCCCCATCAATGGCAATAAATCGATCCGCCATTCTGGAGATTCGAGCATGTCTCTTCGTTTCCATCACCCATTGAGCCCGCGTCGGAACGATCAATACAACATCAGCGCCACCTAACACTGCTCGACCACTTGCAGCAAATGCTGCTCGCGCATCGATCGAATCAGCGCGATCACCACCAACCAAAAGAACCACAGAACTTGCAGAAATCCCGAGGCTTTTTCGAACAACATCCCGCTGTGAATCTGCAGTTCGCTTCCAGAAGTCAATCGCAGCGCGAACACAATTGATCTGAGCATCCTCAGGTGGATCAAGATGCACAACACGATCAACACCTGGCAGAGATGCATACGCAAGATCTCCTGCTGCTGCGCCAAATGCCATAATTCTTTGCGGACATATTCCATGCCGCTGCACCCAAGCTTGCAATCTTCGCACGAGCAATCGTTCAATTCCAAGTGGCGCAGTCAGAATGCTGTTGAATGGCATTGGCATCGCACGATTTGCATGCCTGACTGCAGAAGGTCCCACAGCGATACGCATATCTTCAATCGAATCGCCCGTCATCGCTCCCGCAGTCCAGCCAACATCGCCAGTTGTTTGCACAATGTGCAAAGTTCCTGCGCGTGGCAGATGACTCAAACTCACACGACCAATCACTTCTTCACACCAAGGCGGCCGCCGAGTTCGCGGCGCGCGTGGGCATAAAACAGTTTGGCAACATCCTCGCCCAACTTTGCCGCAAGTTTGTCTTCGATTTCTCGTCGACCTGCGCTCGTTGTGATCAAGGATGGATTGATGTCCTGCAATGAACTTTGAACCGCTGTAGAACCAACTGTTGGCCAAAGGCGTGATCCGTTTGTAATGTCGAGGACCTTGACCAAGGCAACCGCTTCCGGTCCGCTCTCTTCGCGACCGCCGACCAAATTGAATTCGTCAACTTCAACATAAACCACTTGCTCGGCTCCGAGCGATTCGCAAATTCGCTGAATAGAAACAGGTTTCGATGCAGTGTCCATTCTTCGAATCAATGCCACAGCATCGCGAGTGGAAATTGTTTCGGGAACCACGCTGTTTTCCAGAAGTTCGGTGCCAACAGAATCGCCAATAACAATGCGCAACGCAACGCGAGGCATTCGATTGACTTTGTCATCGACGATGACAACCGTTCGCTTGGATGGCAGTTCGAATGACGCAGGAGCTTTCGGGGGGCCTTCGATGATGTAACTCGCTGGAAGAATATAATTGCAACCCGCAAGAAAAAGGATTTCAGCGCAAATGACAATGATCGCACTTATACGCCATTGAATGGGCGAAGATTTCTTCGTCGCGCAATTCATTTGCGTTTGATCCCACGATCAGGATATTTTTCCTCGACATGGTCATAGAAAAGAAAACCCACTTCATCAACGAATGTTTTCTGCAAACCAATTTCGATTTCTCGTGGACCCGCTTGTGATTTGCCAATTCCTTCCATATCAGGGAACTTTGAAATGACCTGAAACTCCTCCGCGTATGAATCTGGATCGATTCCATCACGCTCGATGACGCCGATATTCGCTCCAGCGACACCATCCCAAAGAAAGCTGTTCCCCTCAGGATTTAAGCGATATTCGAATATGTCGATGACGATCACTCGATCAACATCCAACTCGTTGGCAAGTTCTGCAAGCGGGAGGGTCGGCCACCCTGGGGTCTGATGCATCCAAGAGACGGAAAATCGCGGATCAAGAACGCGCGCGCCTGGAACATTCTTGTCCAAGATCAGCACCACATTCCCGATGATATTTGGAATTGCAGTTGGAAATTCGTATGCCGTCCGCTGATCAGAATGTGCGAGCACAGCAACCGATTTATTTTCAAGTCCGCGATACTTTGCAAGCACTTCAATCTGCTTTTGCTTTTCAATATTTGCGCCAATCGCAGAACTGAGTCCAAAGATGATGCAGCCACCGAGCGGAAGCAAGGACGCGATCGCCAAAAAGCAACAGAGACGCGTCACCACGCATGATGTCGTTCGATCTCGTTGAACATTGGTCGGATACATAGTCATCAAATGAATCCTCGAAAGACGACTATCTTATATCCCCAAGACAACAGAAGCGCGGCTCCGAAAAACCACCAAAATCTGCCGCCAATTTTATCTGTTATTGCGCTCAGTATTCGAGACCCCGTGAAAGCTGCGTATGCAGATACGACCACAAATCCAGCCGCTGCAACTGCGAAGAGAAATCCGATTGGTTGAGCAAGAAATGAATCAATGAAACGACCATCCGCAGCGAGCGCAAACGCCGTCGTCATCCCGCAGCTTGGGCAAGGAAGTCCAATGGTTGCGGGCCAAGTGCAGGCTGGAATACCCAGTTGGGTATGAGTTCCCATGCCCTCTGCAGAAGGTTGGAGCCACGCAGAAACGGACAAGAGGGTAATCGCACCGAGTGAAAGTGTGGCGAAGACCAAACGCTCTCGCACAGACAGATGCGGCGATTGTCTCATCGCGGTTGGAGAGGAAGTTGATGCCATACTCATTGAAATGACATCGTAGTCGATCGTGATGCGAAACGACTATTCTGATGGTATGTCACTCGCATGGATCGATGGCCATCTTGATCTTGCATATATCGCAATGCAGTGCGGTGATATTCGAAGAGAGCCAACAGAGAACGAGGATCGCTGTGTCAGTCTGCCTGCGCTGCGTCGAGGAAATGTCGGCGTGATCGCCGCCACAATTTTCGTTGAAAAAGGTGCGGATGCTGCAATGAATCTGTGGGGATATAAAGACGAGCATGACTGGGCCGGCGCAAATCGAGCCGCTGAATTGCAAATGTCTTTTTACGAAACCCTTGAAAATGAGGGACTCGTGCGCATTATCCGTACGAGCGAAGATCTTGCCATCGAAAGCCAAACGCGTTTGTTAATTTTGATGGAAGGAGCGGATCCCATTCGGGATGCAGATGATGTCGCTCGATGGCATCGGCGCGGAGTTCGAATGTGTGGTTTGACTTGGGCGCTTGGATCTCGATTCGCAGGTGGAAATAAAACTGGCGCAGGACTGACTTCCGCTGGTCGCGATGTCGTTGCGGCATTCGATTCGTTTGGCATTCTGCATGATGCGAGTCACCTTTCGGATGCTGCATTCGATGATCTCGTCGGAGCAACGACTCGACCGATCGTGGCATCTCATTCCAATTCGCGAACTCTGATGGGATCGAATCAGCGTCATATTCGCGATGATCAAGTGCGCGAAATCACTCGACGGCGTGGAGTTGTTGGCCTAAACTTGTATGGCAAGTTCCTTGCTGTAGATCGTCCATCCACATTGAATGATGCGCTTGATCATGTTCAGCACATAGCCACTCTTTCGCAGTGCGACGATATCTGCGCTCTTGGATCTGATCTCGACGGCGGGTTTGGACCATCGTCGATACCAAAAGGGTTGCGTGGACCAGAGCATTATGGTGCGGTGACAAATGGGTTGATGTCACGCGGATGGAGCGCATTGGCATGCTCAAAATTTGCGAGCAAAAATTGGCTTCGAGTGTGGAATACCGCACTGTCAGAGCGACGTTAAAGCCCTTAAATTCCAGCTGTTTCTGATGAATTCAGATCAACTCGGCGGCGAACGATCGTTCCCATGACCGTGACATCGACTCGAGCGTGAAGCAAGACACCAGTGCGGTGCAGAAGCACTGCTTCGCGTGCATCATCGAGCAAGATATGTTCGATGATTCGGACTTGCATGGAATTGAGTTGTGGACACGCAGCACAGAGCAAAATCCAATTCGCGCGCGCCCAACCTGCGGCAACTCGAAGACCATTTGCTTCGGCATTTATTTGGATCAAGTGCAGTGTTGAAAAATCATCTGATGCTAACTGGACAGTTGCAGCATCAGGGCAGTTGAAGGCAAGCGCGGTCCACTCTGGGAAATAATCATGCACACCCTCACTACCGACAACTGTTTGCTGGAGGCTTGCGGATTTCTGCGATGAAACCCCTTGTACAGAAACCCCAACCGCAGAAACGACAGTCACAACATCTTTCGAAACTAATTTTTCTCGAGTGGGCAAATCAGTGATAGGAATTTGCGGCGATGAAATCGCAGGTCGTGCCATTGGACGTTCTCGATCTGAAAATCGATCTGGATTTCCGTTCTTCGCAATTCCGATGAATTCCAACGCAGACGCAATATCGAGCGTGCTCAACATTGCAAGCGGAACTGGTCCAGAAGATTCAACTCGATCGACACGAGGAGAATGTGCGCCAAGCGATAATCGCACTGCGATCGATCTCTCCGCTGCCCATGCGATCAAAGAATTGCATGATGCGCGCGCCGACTCTTCTGGAGATCCAACAAATGCGAGAGATATATCGCATCGATCAACGCCACCAATCTTGCTCGCGTGCGCAACTGCTTCGATTGTCTTTTTTGCCGCAGCAAGAGCTGTTTCATCTGTTCCACTAAGTAGCACTAAAGAGCATCCCGAAAGAGCAATCGAAGCAGCATCGCTTTGGCAATCTGTGCAAACGATCCACGATCGTGCAAAGACGCTTGCACGCTCCATCCAAGCACTTCCTTCAGTTGGAAGAGCGCGACCTTGAGCTCGATAGACCTCACCCCGACTTGCCGCGCCGTCGAGACGGATCAATGCGACTGGACCAGATGTTCGAGCGCATTGATCTGCGTACTGTGCAATCCAAATGCCTGCAAGCGTGGGAACATTTCCAACGATCAGCAATGTTGGCATCAATGATGGCTGTGCGACTGAACGCAACTTGGAACTACTGGAACCGCTGGCAAGAAATGCAGATGTGATTCCATCAAAATCGTCGGCGGCGCGGCTCATACGGCTTGATCCAATTTCGTTGCGCGCAATCTTTGCGCAACCTCACCCATCCGACCCTCTCCAACAGGTGGAGCTTGACTTTGCAATTCAATTTCAACGATCGGCGGTTCGACCGAACGAGTATTTGTCCTTGGCGCAGCGAGTTGAGCAAGCATTGCCGCATCTTGATTCGACACATCACTTCCAGCTGCGACTCCACCAGCTCGCTGCGCAACAATGTTCTGAGAGATCATCCAATCTGCAAGCATTTCGAAATCTTTACGCGCGTCGGATGTCGGCGCGTACTCGGTCACCGGCTGACCAAATCCAGCGGCTTCTCGAAGAACATCATGCTCGCGGATCATCGTTGACACCACATTTTCTCCAAAGGTACGGTCGATGGCGGACAAAATGTCCTGCGAAATTCGAGATTCTTGGCGGAAGAGAGTGGGAAGAACTCGAATTGCAATTGGCCTCTGAAGCTTCTCTGCGACAGCTCGAATGGTTGACACCTGTCGCTCGGCGGCGCGGAATGCAAAATATCCGGTTTCGATTGGAATAATAACTTCATCGCATGCGCGAAGAGCATTAAAGACAAGCAATCCAATATGAGGAGGGCAATCGATGATGCACCACTCAAATCGTGGAGCGACTCGATCGAGCAAACCCGCGAGACGACGATCTCGATCTGGCGCATCTTGCAGCGGACCGCCAGGTGCTTCGAGCAACGCTAAATTGACTGTGCATGGAGCCAAGACCAATCCAGGTGAAGGCTCCCAAAAGAGACCATCGTCCAAGAGCGCAGTCCCACTTCCTTGTCGTAGCGCTTCTTCAATTCCAACTTCAATACGAGTGGGAGGAACGCCCAGCGCAAGTCCGCAGTGACCTTGCGGATCAAGGTCGACCAAGAGTGTTCGCTGTTTGCGTGCGGCAAGAACAGCGGCCAGATTGACCGCAGTCGTAGTCTTGCCACTTCCACCTTTCTGATTCACGATTGCAATCACACGCATTCAGCCTGAAGATCGACTGACTCGCCCACTTCTCTTGAAGTCTTATGAAGTTCTGGATCGGCTGAATGCCCGGTCACAAGCAAGTCTTACGATGCGTCGACGGCGCCGATCGATCTCAATCCCACTCGCAGCAATTCTGGATCGGCCTGTCGGACGATGTCTGCCCCTCCGCCAGTCTTGGGGAGAATGAGCGTCATCGAACCTCCAACCCGTTTCTTGTCGAATCCTGCGGCTTTTTCTAGGTTTTCGACCGTTGCAGAGTGCGGCAATACGACCGAAAAGCCAAGAGCTGCAATTCGATCTCGAATCGAAGATGCGTCGGTGACTGTCATTCGACCCGATGCGGCAGATGCGGTTGCGGCGGCGACGAGTCCCAAGGCGACCGCTTCTCCGTGGAGCAGTTCGCTTGAGAATTGAGACTCGATTGCGTGGGCAAATGTGTGGCCGAGATTCAGCAGCATTCGCTGATTGGCTTCGCGGGGATCGGCAGCAACGATGTCCAATTTGACCGCTGCAGATCGCGTAACCAAATCAATCATTTTCCATTGATCAACTGGCTCGCTGCTGGAGTAAGTCGCAAGCGCGCAAGCGAGCAGTGGCTCGATCGATGCATCCACCAACATCGAATGCTTGAAACATTCAGCAAGACCTGCTCGAAAGATTCGTGGCGGCAATGATGTGAGAACCTGTGTATCTGAGATCACCGCAGACGGTGGCCAAAAGGCACCAGCAAGGTTTTTCCCCCACTGATTCTCGTCCAAGCGATTCTCGCCCAAGCGATTCTCACCCAAGAGATTTTTTCCCAGCGGAAGATTCATTCCAGTTTTTCCGCCGATCGCTGCATCGACCATACCTAGAAGAGTCGTGGGAACTGCGACCCATGCAATTCCGCGCAGATATGTTGCCGCACAAAAACCTGCGATATCCGTGACAATTCCACCACCAACTGCAATGATCATTCCTTGTCGATCGAGATCGGCACGCACTGCAGCATCCATAATTTTCGCCCAACTTTCGGCGGATTTTTTCGACTCTGTCGAAAGTATCGAGATCTGTGCGATCTCGACGCCAACAGCCGATTCGCTTTTCAACGACTGTGCAATGAGTGATCCCCAAGTTGATGCCACTGCTTCGTCCAAGACAATCAGAATCTTCGCGGGAATCTTCCCTCCATTTGCACGGCGAATGTGCTGCGAGATCGAGGCAAGAATTCCACTGCCAATGATCACCGGCGCGCTTTCATTTCCCATTCGCTGAACAAGTTCGCGTGTCATGAATGCTCCCTATTTGACGCAGAGTTCGATCCCAAGCCTGATCCCAAGCCTGATCCCAAACCTGATCCCAAACCTGATCCCGAGTCTGATCCCGAGTCTGTTACTGCAAATCCTCCTCGTTCGCGAGCACGATCTGCAACTGCGCGAATTCGACTCGCACCCAATGCAGAAGAACGCTTCGCCATCGAACGAACGCCCAACCATGCACCGATCAAAACAATCACTGCGAAAATTGCAATCAATCCAGTCGAAAAACCGCCACTCGCCACTTGCGAATCGACTTGCATTTCCCTTGTTGCGCCACGCTCAATTGGACGGCCAATCAAAGCTGGATATTCGCGAAGCGTTCCTTGCCGATCAGGCAAACGAATCGTTCCAGCATCTCGGCCGATGATCGAAACCATAGATCCCAAGGGATATTGAGAGAGCGTCATCGCATAAACGGCGATTGGATCTCCAGAACTTGGTCGCACAAACCACTCTTCACCATCGGGATGCATCGATCCCATCGGTGTTCGCTGTTCCAATTTTCCTGTGACTTGCACCCAGGCTCCAACAGGAATGTTTCCCCACTCAGGTTGTGTGATCACTGGCATTCCCGCAACTTGTTGTTTCGTGAAAGAACCAGTTGGCGCAGCAGCAACAACTTCTTGCCAAAGCGATTCGAATCGCGCACTCGGCCAATCGCGAATGCTTTGGTTCGCTGCAACTTGAAAAGAAATCACGCAATCACCTTACGGGTGATGGTAGCGAAGGCGTCAAATGAGCTTTCTCACTGCTTGCAGAATCACTTTTCAAACAGAAAAACAAAACAAGAAACTTATTGCGGACACTGACCCCAACCTGAAAGCACTTCAGTCAGGTCGCCACCATCGGTATAGCCATCGCCGTTCACATCGCCTCCTGCGGTCCCCCAAGCTGAAAGCAGAATCGCAAGGTCAAGACCGCCGACTTGTTGATCTTGATTCAAGTCCGCAGGGCACGGCGGAGGTGGAGGTGGACCTTGCACTTCGTATGCGCCCATATCAACAACGGGCGCTGCACCAACTCCTGTATCGACGACCGAAGTGATATCCACGCGGCGCGTCAGGCCATCACGATCAAGAACAATTCCAGCTGGAATCAATGTATTGCTGCCCGCATCGATTGCAGGTGATGTGGATTGCAAATGAAGATCGCCTGCTGCAAGATTGACGAAGAGTGGGTCTACGTTCAAATTGCCTGTTCCTGCTGCTCCGCCTTGAACGATGGAATAACTGACCGTATTTGTTCCACCTGCGGCGGTGATTTGATTGTTTGCAGTCGCACCGCCAGAACCTGTGTTGCCCCAAAAGATGCAGTTTGCAATCGAACTTGATCCACTCGTGTTGTAAAAACCAGCGCCAGATGTTGCGGTTGTCGTGTTGCCAACGAAAGTCGAATCACGAACAGTTACAGTCGAAGATGTTCCAGCCCAAATCGCACCGCCAGAATTCGTAGTTGTCGCTTTGTTCAAACGAAAAAC
>CAMBWI010000070.1 GCA_945871445.1 Singulisphaera sp. GP187
GATCCTTGATCATCATGTCGACAGCCCACCAAAGTGCTGCAATGACCGCAAATACGCACCATATTCTCGCCAATTTCCGCAGCATGAACGATCGCGTTGAATCGGCATAGGCCAGGAGCCAGATCCCGATGAGCGCTGCGACCGCGACGGGGATCGGAGTTGATGCAGACGTTGGCCGTAAGAAAAATCCGAGCAGCATGAGAACAATGAACGCAGTCCACGCCCATGGCAAACGAATTCGACCGGCAGCGATCGGGCGATTCGGGCGCTCGATTGCGTCAACATCGCGATCGACGATGCCGTTGAGAACCATGCCTGCGGTATAAAAAGCACACATGCCAAAAATCACCGCGATGGTGGCGCCCTGAAAGGTGAATCCCGTCGCTGCGGCAGCTTCCATTGTGAGACCAATCGCAATTCCAACTAGCGAATCAGTCACGATCGTTGGCAAGTTGGAGATGCGTGCAAGGTCGAGCCAGTCGCGAACAGCAGAGTTTTTTTGGAGAAGGGTCATTTGTGCATTCCGTGAGCCATCATCTGAGCGCGTGTCCAGATCAGTTCATCGGCAATTCCACGCGCCAAACTATCGCGGCGGAGGTTCATTGGAAGAACATTCCAGGCGTATGTTTCGACTTCAAAGTGGCGAATGCCATCTTCTGGTTTGACTGCGTGAATGAATTCGGTGATTTCTCTGCGAGATGTGCCGAGCGGGCCTAGAAATTCTGTGTCGACTGGAACATGAAAGTGAACTCGCCAGACGCCATTGGGCGCTTCGTCAAAGGCCCGTTCAAGGTCTTCGAAGAAATGTACTTCGCCCGCTCCATCAAGCACACACGTTTGATGCAGAAACTTTGGCTCGTCAAACGCACGAAGAGCTCGAAAGGCTCTCTCCGATCCATCACACGTGATCGCACTTGAAACCTGCACCTTTCCAATACGCACTCCTCCACGCCGGTATGTTTCGAGCGCCTCTGCTTGAGGTTCAAACATAACAGCACTGTGACAGATGTCATGGCAGACGCGTAGATATTTGCGAGGATCTGGAAGGCCTGCACTAGGACGAATGCACTGCTCAAAAAAATCCACCATCTGATTCGCACGATCAATGACACATCCAGGTTCTGGTTCGAGATCAAGATGGATGCACACACCAGTTGAGTCTTCGATTCTCTTGAGATGTCGCGCGACTTGTTCGAGTTGCGCTGATGCCAAGCCGACACTTGCACCACATCCTTCTTGAGTAAATGTGGAGCGCCATCCAAGCGGCAGGGTAGAGATCGATCCTTCGCCTGCTATGTCTGGAGCGATTGTCACATCTGGCAGAAGCCCGGCAAGAATGTCTGCAAGAGTGATGGTGTAAAGCGCACGGCGCACATCTGCCCAGTGCGGTTCATAGACGGATTTCTTGCCTTTTCCTGCATGAAAATCGCTATACGGAAATCCATTCATGGTGAAAACAACAAGTCCGCGCTGAAAGAGCCAATCTCGCAATCGTGTAATTCCATCAGGATCTTCTACAACTTCTTGTGCGGCGCGTGCGCTGAGCCAAAGGCCAATAGGCATAAGTCCAATTGGTTTTACAAATTGGCGAACAGCAGTTGCGTGACGGTCGAGTGCTTCGAGCGTTGTCGCAAGTGTTGTGCCACTATGCACATTTGTGCAGTAACCAAGAACAAATGAGTTCATCGGATATGCGTCGCCAACTTGTGTGCGCGTGCGGCATCGACCAATCGAGCGATGATCGCATCACCCATCACTGCATCCTTGGTTCTTTCTGGATGCCACTGCACGCCAAGATAAAAAGGTTTGCTGGAATCTCGAATCGCCTCGAGCACACCATCGTCGCTCCATCCAATTGCTTCGAATGGCCCGCAATCTTCGAGCGCTTGATGATGCCAACTTGCAACTGGACCGCAACCGATTTCGCTTTCGACCAAGTGTGGATTATCGAATCTGTGGCGATCAGCATCTGATTTGAGATCATGCAAATGTTGGATGAGCGGACAGCCCGCATGGACTCCCATTATCTGCATACCTAAACAAATGCCAAGGACAGGTTTTTCTGGATGAGTCTTGAGAGCATCAAGCATTGCAAACTCCGCAGCTTGCCGATCTGCTTCCATAATTTCTGACTTTGCGTGCAGTGCGATACCAAATGGGCGGGTATCGATGTCATCGCCGCCGGTCATGATGATCCCGTCGACGATATCAATCATTGCTGCACGCAAACTGGCAATCGCTGGCAGCATGATTGGCGTTCCGCCTGTGCGCAACACAGCATCGATGTATGTGCCCTTGACCTCGTGTCGAAGTCGACCCTTGTCATCACGCACAAGATTCGCAGTTAGGCCAATGATGGGATTCGTCATCGGCACATTATGATCGAAGGATGCTTGCTTTGGGAATCGCTCTCATTCTGCAATCTGCGACTCCTTCTGGAGCGGCCGCAGTCGCACAGAATGCAGCAATCACATTGGTCAAAGGGTTTTCTCCGTCCGAGCGAAAAAGTGGTTTTACGGAATTCGAGGATCCTTGTCGAACGGATTGGAATTACCTTCCTGGCGAGCGATTTGGCGTGCGATTAGATGAGCTTGATCAAGGATCGCGCGTGGATTTAGATGCTTTGCTCCGCTCAGTGCTTTCTGCGAAGGGGATCGCAAAGGTGGAAGGAATTCGTCAACTCGAGGCGTTCCTGGGAAAGAGTCAGCCTGAGAGATATAACGAAGGCGCATACAAGTTGGCAGTTTTTGGAACGCCAAGCAGCGTAAAGCCTTGGGGATTTCGATTGGAAGGTCATCACCTCTCTTTGAATTTCACTGCGCCGATGAATGCATTTGTCGTAACGCCGATGTTTATGGGTTCTGCGCCATTTCAAATCCCAACTGGAGCGCAAGCAGGGGATCGACCGCTTGGAGATGAACGAGACCTCGCATTCGCATTGCTGCGTTCGTTGAATGCAGAGCAAAAAGCAAAGGCGATCATTGGAACGAATGTTCCCGCCGACATCATCGCAAATCCTGCAATGTCGAAGATGCAATCTGCGATGGGACTTGTTGTTGCTGATATGACCGAGGATCAACGGACGCAAGTGTCTGCATTACTTCGAGTCTTCGCTGATCGGCTTCGTGGAGATTTCGCCGATGCTGAAATGAAACGAATCACCGATGCAGGGATCGCACAAATACATTTCGCTTGGATCGGGGCTGAGGATGAAACGAAGCCGCACTATTACCGACTTCAAGGTCCTACAACGGTCATCGAATTTGATTGCACAAGTGGATCTGTGGATCATGTCCACACTATTTGGCGTGATACAGATCATGACTTTGCCGCAGATATTTTGTCCACGCACTTACAAGAGCACGAGCATTCTCACGCGCCTGCACCCGCACCTTCGCCAGCGAAAAAATAGTTTTTATTCTGCTGGTCGCGCGTTCAGCGTGTAATACGCATCGCAATGCAGCAGTATTTCTGCATTTGCACTGCGAATTCCATCTGCGTGAAGTTCATGCACGCATCCATCGCGCATTCCATCGACAGCAAGTTCAACAGTTCGGCCATCATCGCTGACAGAGAGAGGCCGTACGACAAGTTTTTGTGTGTCAACTTCTGGACTTCCGTATGGAGCATGCAATAGATATGTGTACGAACTCATCCGGTATGAATCTGGATTCATCGCCGTCGTTGGATCGACGGCCTCTGTGAATTCCAGTTGAAATCCAGCTGGACGCGCGCGCATTCGCAAGATCTCGAATGGGGTTTCGCCAGACCATCGCACGCGTTGCAGTCCTTGCGTTGCTTCGCCCAAAGAAGCCCATCCACGATTTGTTTCGCCACAGAGCAGTGATCCATCTTTGTCCCATGCGAGTCGAATGATTCCGCAATTGAAGCCGCTACGAAATGGAAAGCAAGCACCTTGCCATTTGCCGCCAACTTTTTCTAAATCAACACGCATGAGGCACGCAGAATATTGATCAGAGACGATGATCTGATCCGCAAATGGTCCAAACTTTCCGTTGCTTGTATCCCACACAAATTGCCCAGCACTTCGACCCATTTTGTCATACGGAAACCACACCGCAGGCAAGACAAGTGTTGGCATTTGTTTCTGTGCTTCAACAATGCGCTCGCCATCTGGATAATCGGAAGGAGCTTCTTTGCCCGACATTGGTCGCTTCGCACCAAGTGTGTCTGGAGCGCCATCCGCAGTTGGCACTGGATATGCAACTTTTGATTGCGGGTGAAATGTGTCGAGGATTCCAAATGGATGACCATGCCAACTTCCTTCTTCAAGCAATGACAATTTGTTTGTGGGGCACCACTCTCCTTGATTATCACTATAGAAAAATTCTCCGCTTGGACTGCGTGCGATTCCGCAAGGAGAACGCAATCCAGCTGCAATTGGAGTGAATGATCCGTCGGGGGCAATTTTGAGAGTCCATCCTCTCCACGCTGGTGCGCCGAAAGGCTGCGAACCAAATGCGCGATTGAGTGTGACCCACGCATTTCCATCATCATCAAAGACGGGACCGAAGGTGTACTCGTGATAGTTGCCAGAGATGCTCCAACCATCGCAGATTGTTTCGATTCGATCAGCGCGACCATTCTTATCTACATCGCGCATGCGCGAAAGTTCCCCACGCTGGGCGATATAAATCCAGCCGTCGCTGGCATTCTTATTTTTATCTGTAAATTTCTGCACAAGTCCGAGCGGTTCCTGCAAGCCGTCAACATAAAGAGTCCACTTTGGATCAGGAGTCGACGCCCCTGCGATCATCCATACTTCGCCATACCGTGTACTGACCATAATCTGATCACCGTCCATTGGAAGTATGCCGGTGATTTCTGCGACAATCCCTTTTGGAACTGGAATCGTTTCGATTTTCCAATATTTCTCCTCACGCTTTGGAAATCTTGCGGGAACAACACTCATCACCCTCTCTGATGTTTTTGGTTCATCTTGTGCGCGCAAGAATGGTGTGATCGAGAAGATCGTGAGTGCGAATGAAATCCAAATGAGAGATCGTAAATTTTTCACCAGGCATACTCCAAACGAATACGCGCCTCATATGGACGCTCGGGGTCTGAACCAGTACGGAATCCCACAGGCACAAGCAATTCGCTCAAGGGTTTTGGCTCGCCTGAACCGTTGGAACCGTTTGTTCGCACGAAAGCTGGGCCACCCGTAACAAAAATCGTTGGGCCATTGTCCGCCTTCCACCCATCGTTATTCGTAGCACCAGTCCTTTGAGCAATTTCTGGCGAAGTCCAAGCTCGAACGGTTACACCAACCGGCTCGTTCTTTGCGCGGATAATCAATTCTCGAACAAGATGCGCGCCACCGACCGCAGCAGCAGGGAAGATTCGCTCCTCTACATATAGAGTGTCGTCCGCGGTGCGAAAGGCTGGAATGCCTGCAGAGTCTCGATCACTGCCCAAGAAGCGCCACCCAGCCTCTCGACCAGATTTCTCCGGCCACTTTGATTGCGAGTTTGCCAATATTGCAACCGCATCTCCCATTGGAAAATCGATCACATCAAATCCAGCAGGCTCACATAAGAGCCCCGCGCGACCAAACCAAGTTCCAGCGGCATCCATAAATTTTCCCCGCCACGCTTTGGCAGTCCGACGATGATCGCCGTCATATACAAAGTGAATTTGTTCTGGAAAGCCAACCGCGAAACATCGCGCAGAAAGCCCATCCATAAAAGTTCCAAGAACAATTGGGCGTTCTTGAGGAATCAAGTCATATTCGTTTCCAGCGACCATTCCTTTTGGCAACGGCATCGAAGATCCGAGCGACAAATATGTCCAAACCGCTTCAATCTGTTTGGTTGGATCACCTCCACAAACTTCGGGCTGAATGCGCTGGCCTTTTTGCCAGAATGTTGGCATACGCGTTCCGGGATAAATTGCGGCTGGATTTCGCATGTATTGCTCGAACCAAGAATGGCGAAGCCGCGCATAGGTGTACGAAAGATCAATTGCGGGTACGCCCAAAGATGGATAACCAGAAATTCCGTGGCAGGTAATGCAAGCAAGACCATCAAGCCCTGCGAGTCGAGTGCCAGCCGCAACCATCTCTTCGGTGATAACAGAATCCGTTTCTTCTCGCGGCGCGCGATCTGCCGCTGCAAGTAGTGCAGGAAATGGCTTGCTTGATGCAGCGCCGAAGATTGGCATCCGAGTGAGAACATAAGGACGGACGCGCCCATTTCCAGCAAGAATCTCCGTGATTGCACTCGTTCGTAACTTTGCCCCGGCATCATCGAGAGTCGGCGGTACGCGTCCTTGTTCGCCGAGGTCAGCCGTTCCAGCAAAGAGCGCCATTGCTTCGGCGGTTGGTTGTCCAACATCTTTTCGAGAGTGACATCCAGTGCAATTCAGCGCAAGCAAGTGAAGTGCAAGAGATTCTTCGGCGGGGAGTGGCGCAAGAAGAGACTTCGCATTTGCGATGAGCGCGCGAAGTGAGTCTCGCTCGCTTGCTGTGAATGTGTAATCCGCAGCTGCAAGTGGAGGATCGTTCGCCAAGCAACCAAGCGCAGGATTTAAGTTTTCAAGTGGCTTATAAGTCTTCTTTGCGAGAGTCTCGGTCGCGCGCGCGATTTCGGGAGAACCGTGACACTGCACGCATCCAACTTGCACAAAGAGTTCCCGCCCTTGTGCAATATCTGAATCATTGAATTCCGCTTGGTTATCGGTTGGCGCACGCAGTTCAATCGCTTCACGGGTGAAAGCGCTCGCAGGAATTTCCTGTCGGTCTTGTTCTGGACCAATCCAATCGAGACGAAGATCGGCGTTCCCAGCTCCCTCAAAGTACGTCACGAGAATTTCGTGAGGGCCAGCCGTGAGCATTTTCGTTCCCTTTTTCCAGTCAAGACCATGGACGCCAGGCATTTCAATCAGAACTTTGCCATCAATCGAAAGTGATGATCCGTCATCGCTTCCAAGCCAGAAAGTCCACTGACCACCAACAGGAATTGTCAATGTCGCTGCGAATCTCGTACCCCACGCATCGGCACGCGCAAATGAAGGGAGTCCAATCTGATCAATGATTCCAGATCGTGTTGGAAGATCATTTGCAGTTGGACCATTCCCTTCAAATGCCCCTTCAAAATAATCAACGGCAATGCCGGGAGCTTTCGTGAGAGCGCTCGATCCATCTTCGCGTCGCCCTTGGCCACGTAAGAGCCACGATGCGAGCGCTTGAGTTTCTTCATCTGAGAGATTCGTCTTTGGCATTTGCCCAGATGGCCAGACGGATGTCGGATCTTTTAAGAATGAAGCAAGTTCAGTCGCATTCCATTTTGTAGTCAACCAATCTTCGCTTGGAGCGGCAGGATGGCATGCTGTGCATCCAACGGTCAGCCAAAGTTTTTCGCCAGCAATTTGTTGCGATGGACGAGTTGTCAAGAAAGCACTCGGAGTCGTCCCTTCTCGCAAAGAAGAAAGATACGCGGTCAGTTGTCGGATGGCTTTCACTTTTGCGTCTGGTTCGAGATCACGCAACACGTTTGGCATTCGCATTCCAGTTAAGCCAGTGTGATTCGAGGTTGAGAGATAATTTGAAATCCACTTCGCACTCGCGCGCGCGCCAATTCGATCAAGCTTGGGCGATTGAAGTTCGCCGACGCGTGCCGTCACTGCGGGATCTGCAGCGTGACACGCAACACAATTCGATCTCGCAAAAAGAAGATCGCCTGCGCGTTTGGTTGCGGAAACGGTGGCGGCCGCCACAGGAGCAGGGGCGGCTGGCGTTTCAGAACCTTTGTCGCAGGCGATCAAAAAGAAGGCAGATACAAGGAAGATTCGTCCAGTTCGCATTGTCGAAGTGTATGACGAACCATTCAAATCAAAGTGATCTTTTACCGAATCTCATACGCAAGAGTGACAACAGCTTTCATTGTTTTGTGGATTGTTGATGTATCGCTGACACCATAATCACTGATATCAGTAGAGCCAACTGGAACAATTTGAAACACTCCTTGTGATGCGCTCATTAAATTGCCAACTTCACTTTTCGAACCTCGTGCAAGAAGCGAAGCGCGCTCGTAGCCATTCTCCGTTGCTTTTTCCAAAAGCGTCAACTTGATCGACTCGAGAATGCTGACGTAGTACGACGGAGAACCAGAATCGATCTCGACGCCCTCTTTGATCAAGTCTGTAGCGCGAAATGCGAGGTCGCGAATTGCTTGAACATTCAAAGTGCGAATTGTTGTCCCCTGAGACAAGACATATGACTCGATGACATTCGTATATTCACCCTTGGAATTCTTCGCATAGACGATTGAAGTATCTACTTCGCATGCGTTGATCTCATCTTCACTAAATTTGAAAGCAAGAATCATCGCACGCAATTTGGTTGAGCCTGTCTCGAGAATCTCAAATGCTTG
>CAMBWI010000071.1 GCA_945871445.1 Singulisphaera sp. GP187
GGCGCTCAATATGAAGTGCCAATTTTCGACAAGTTCATCTCAGGAGTGCTCTTTTCGGACTCAGGAACTGTCACAGATAGTTTCGAACTCAGCCCATATCGAGTCTCAATTGGGTGTGGCATTCGCCTCTACATCCCTCAATTAGGTCAAGCACCGCTTGCATTCGATTTTGCCGTGCCTGTCGTAAAATACGAGACCGATCAAACTCAAACTTTCAGTTTCACGGCAGAACTCCCCTTCTAACTTCATTTTCAAGGCATTCTCCACTACACTCCAAAACTGTATGGAGAAGCGTATGAAAAAGACATCGTTTATTGTCGCAGTTCTGATCGCATCAACCTGTGTTGCTGGAAGTGCTGCATTCACCATAGGCAGATTGAGCGCCCAACCTTCTGCGGTTGGAAATGTTGATATTCGCAGAATCTTGGACAAAATTCAACTGCGTGGTGAAATGGAAATCGAATTGACGCAAATGTCCAATCGATTCGAGCAAGAATTGAAGACACGAAAAGAACAAATCGAATCCCGTGCGAAAGAGAGTGACGCCGTCACTGATCCCGCAGAGCGACAGAGTCTGCGAGATGGTCTTGCTTTCGAGCAACTCCAATTGAAGGAATGGGCAACGATCAAGCAAATGGAATTAGATGGAGAGCAAGCTCGTCGCTGGGAAAATCTCTATCGATCGATTGTTGGCGAAGCAGACAAACTGGCGCAGTCGGAGGGATATCAGTATGTCTTGGTCTATGACGGAACTTCAGAATTCCAACGAGATCGCCGCAGCCAAATGCCACTCTCCCAGCAAGTCGTAGAACAGATTTCTCGCCGCAGAGTGCTCTATGCCGCAAAGGCAGATGACCTGACTGAAAAACTCATCCAGCGAATGAACAATTCCCGCGCGACTCCGACTGCTGCGGTCGCACCAGTCGCCGCACCATAAACTTTGGAGACCACAATGCGAACTACTCAAATTCTTCTTCCAGTAACTCTTGTCGTAGGCGCGCTCCTCTTTGCTGCAGGATTCCCGACCGCTCCCACGATCGTCGCAGCAGTCGACATCGAAAAAATCTATCGATCGCTCGATCAGTTGAAAGCTGTCGAATCGCAAAATTTGGCGTTGCGTAATGAATTAGAAAAACGCCTCGCAACTATGACTGAAACCGTCAAGAGCATGCAGGAAGACTTGGATAGTTTTCAAGTTGGGACCCCTGCACATAATGACGCTCAGAACAAGGTGATTTTGAAGGCTGGAGATTTGAACGCTTTGCAGTCTTATGCCAAGTTGAAGATGGAATCGGAGCAAGCAAATTCCATCCGCGAAACATATATCTCGATTCGCACTGCGTGCGCACTCTTGGCAAAGGAACAGAAAATCGACTTCGTCTTTATCGACGACACCGTCCCCGGAATCACCCCGACCAATCTCGAAGGAACTATGAAGCAGATCAGCGGAAGAAGAATGCTGTACAGCAGTCCAGCGCTTGACATTACTGATGCGCTCATTGAGAAAATGAATTCGGATTTCCGTGCAGCGAATCCAGGCCTGGTCACTCCAACTTCGACACCTGCGTCGGGTGGAAGTACATCGACAACACCGCCAGTTCCTGCGGGCAAGATTTGAGAGATGAAACTCACCGCTCAAGAGATTGCGACGAAAGTCGGCGGTGAACTCGACGGCCCAAGTGGGCTCGTCGTTCACGGTCTCGGCGACTTACGGGGATCGAAAGAATCCGACGCAACTTTTATTTCAGACGCAAACTACGCGCGCCTGTGGAAAGACTGCAAAGCGCAAGTTGCGCTCGTCTCGCGCGGTGTTGAAGTGCTCGATCACGATTCCAAGAAGCGCGCGCTGATTCATGTCGAACGAGCAGAGGTTGCGATGATCTCGCTGCTCGAACACTTTGCACCACAACCCGAAGCCCCGCCAAATGGAATTCACCCATCTGCAGTCGTCGAATCAACGGCACTTTCCAAAGGCCACATCTCCATCGGTGCGCTTGTCTGGATCGGAAAAGATTGCGTTCTGGGAAACAATGTTGTGATTCATTCTGGCGCACGCATTTATCCTGGCGTCATCATTGGCGATGATGCGATCATTCATGCCAACGCTGTCATTCGCGAACGCTGCGAGTTAGGCAAACGCGTCATCGTGCACGCTGGTGCAGTGATCGGGACTGAAGGTTTCGGATACCGACCCTGCCCCAACGGCAATGGACTTCTTCGCATTCCTCATCTTGGAAATGTCGTGCTGGAAGATGATGTCGAAATCGGCAGTTGCACTTGCATCGATCGTGGGACCTTTGGTTCGACACGAATCGGTATTGGAACAAAGATCGATAATCTCTGCCAAATAGGCCACAATGTTCAAATCGGACGATCGACTGTCATTGCGGGACTCAGCGGCATTGCGGGGTCGTGCACGATTGGAGATTGGGTTCGAATCGGTGCGGGTTCTGGAATCGCAGATCACCGCAACGTCGGTACAGGCGCTCAACTTGCGGCACGCACCGCTCTCATGAACGATGTTCCCGCAGGCGAAATCTGGGGCGGAATGCCTGCACGAGAATTCAAGATTGAGATGCGTCACATTCTTGCGCTGCAAAAGTTGTCTCCATTGACTCGCGATCTAATGCGATTGGTCGACGAAACGAAACAGAGCAAGGAAGCGGCAAAGGCATCCGCGAAAGAGACTGCTCGGCCATGACATCCTTGCCTCCTCATTCTGTTGGCTCATCAACAGGAATTCAAGGCCTCAGCCATTCGAAAGCTGCAGAGTCGTTGATTCCAGTTGATCGCAAGCAACACACCATCGCAACGCCAACCATTGTTCGTGGCAAAGGTCTGTTGCTTGGTGTCGATGCAGAAATCGAATTCTGCCCCGCTCCTCCAGGAACCGGCATTGTCTTCGAGCGAATCGATCTGAATCCCCCTGTGATGATTCCTGCGCTGATCACCAATGCTGTCTCGCGTCCAAGAAGAACGACATTGCGCGTTGGTGATGCGACGATCGACACAGTGGAACATTGCCTCAGCGCGATCCTTGGTGTTGGAATCGACAATCTTCTTATCCGACTGCGTGGCCCAGAAGTTCCAGCGGGCGATGGATCTGCGCTTCCATTCTTTGAACCATTAAAATCTGCTGGAAAAGTTGCCCAAGATGCACAGCGATTCGTACACCGAATCACCGAGGCCATTGTGATCGAAGAAGAAGATGCGTTGATCGCCGCACTTCCATCAGAAGAGCCTGGATTTCGCGTGACATATGAACTGGATTATTCCAGCGTCTCACAACAAATCGGACGCCAGAATCGAACCTTCGACTTCGCACGCGACGACTATGAAAAAGAAATTGCGCCATCGCGAACATTCAGTTTGCGCTCCGAAGCCGAAGCGCTCTGGGCTGCAGGGATGTGCAGACATCTCACTCCGCGCGATGCGCTCGTCATCGGCGAAGATGGACCAATCGAAAATGCATTTCGCTTTCCCGACGAATGCGTTCGACATAAAGTGCTCGATGTCATTGGCGATCTTGCCTTGGCTGGCGTCAGCTTGCAAGGAAAAATCGTAGCTCAGCGAAGTGGTCACGATCTCAATCGACGACTTGCTCGCCGACTTTTCGATCAAGTTCGCGCCACTGCGCGCACTCAAATTGCTGGAACTGGTCGCGTGTTGGATGCTCGTGCGATTGCGCGCATCATGCCTCATCGATATCCAATGCTCTTGATCGACCGCGTCGTCGAAATCGACGGAAATCGCAGAGCAGTCGGAATCAAAAATGTGACAATCAACGAACCGTTCTTTCCTGGACATTATCCTGGTACTCCCATCATGCCCGGCGTCTTGATTGTCGAAGCAATGGCCCAATTAGGTGGACTTTTGCTTTCACAAACTCTTGAACATACTGGAAAAGTTGCTGTATTACTCTCGCTTGATAAGGTAAAGTTGCGAAAGGCCGTCACTCCAGGAGATCAGCTGATCATCGAGGCGGAAACCATGCGTGCGAGTGCTCGAAGCGCAGCGGTACAGTGCAGAGCGTGGGTCCAAGGCAAACTTGCTGCGGAAGCACAGATTCGTTTCATGATGGTTGATGCGGAATTCGAATAATGACCAAAATTCATCCAACTGCAATCATTGATCCATCCGCAGAGATCGCCAAGTCCGCGACAATCGGACCGTATTGCACGATTGGACCACGCGTTCACATCGGTGAAGATTGCGTGCTTCGCAGTCATTGTCATATCACTTCATTGACACGCATCGGACGCGGCAACGAAATTCATCCATTTGCTTTGGTCGGTGGCGATCCGCAGGATCTCAAGTTTCACGGCGAACCAACTTGGCTTGAGATGGGCGACTTCAACATGATTCGCGAACATGCCACGATCCACCGTGGTACTGGAAACGGCGGCGGAATCACGCGCATCGGCTCGCACAATCTCGTGATGGGAAATGTCCACATCGCACATGACTGCATCATTGGAAGCCATTGCATCTTCGCCAACAACGCCATGCTTGCAGGGCATGTTCATGTTGACGATTATGCAAACATCGGCGGCGGCGCTGGACTGCATCACTTTGTGAAAGTTGGATACTGCGGATTTGTCGGAGGCATGGCTCGCGTTTCGAAAGATGTTCCGCCATTCATGCTCGCAGAAGGAAGTCCCGCTGCTATTCGTGGATTCAACCATGTTGCGATGAGCCGAATTGGGATGGATGAAATGGAACTTGAAGCTGTCAAAGAGGCGTACAAGAAAATTTATCGCCTGCGCGGTGGCGCTGGCGTGACGAAAATCGCCTCACTTCTGCGTGATTTCCCAACATCGAAGGCTCTCCGCCGCATTGCCGAGAGCATTCGCGCGATCAACGAAGGACTGAATGGTCGATCCCTCGAAGTCAAGCGCACCGATGACAAGCGTGCCGTCAGAGTCGTCCGTGGGTAACCTTGCAATCGAATGACTACTCCAGCCAAAGCTGCACGAATCGATGACCTGATGCAAAAAGCTCAGTTGGCTTTGAAGTCTGGCAAATGGTTCGAGGCAGAAAGACTTGCTCTGCGAGCGCTCGAAGTTGCTCATCAAGCGGGCGACTTCGGTCGAATGAGTCGAATCATTCTGCCGCTACAAGAATCTCGTCGACAAAGAATGCAATTGGCGGCCGAAGTCAAGAGTGTGAAATGGATCGAAGGCGAAATTGGCGAAGATCACCGAGTGGGTCTTGGTTTGCACATGATGCAACCACCGCTTGTTGGTGCAGATGCTCGACGCATTCGATTGACTGCGCTTCGCCGAGAAGTTCCTGCGCTGGTGATCTGCCGCGAACCAACAACTCAATTGGGACTCGTGCCAATTGTTGCAATTGGTCTGATGACTGTGCGTGCGCGAATCGATGCGCCGGATAAACCAGAGAAGCCAACGAAGCAGTGGTTCCTTTGGGCACTCGAGCAACTCGGTGACACTGCCATTGGCATGATCGACACAGGTATGGATGCTGTGCGCCAAGTGGATTTTGCGATGTCCCTGGTGGATGCTGTTCCTGATCACGAAGAACTGCACACGACACTCGTCCAACTTTGCTTGAAAGCCGAAGAAGAAATGCGGGACATTGTCGACGCAGACATTGCGAAAAAACTGGCGGCAAAGGCACGCGAGAAAGCCAAGGGCTGATTTCGTGGCGGCTTCCGCTGCTCGTGTTTCACTTTGTGCTGGAATACCAGCGATCAGTGCGGCTCTTCATCACAGAATTCGATTTCCAGTCGGCGACCCCGTCGCGCTCATCACTCTGCAGTCAACTGCGAATGCCGCCCCTCGTCGCATCTTGATTCTGCGTGATATTGAGATGGATCGCGCGCGCAAGCACGCTCGGGCTGATGAATTTTACAGTCCAGCTGACTTCACCCCTGCATCTGGACTTTCAGGTGATCGAGAAACTGCCACTGCTCAATCGGTCGCAGAATGCATTCGCAAGTTGGGTGCAACAAATGTGTCGATTGATCGATCGACACCAGCGATCTATTGGCATCAACTGGTTGCGGCGGGATTGCAAGTGATTTGCAATCCAGATGATGGCGTGTCAATTCGGCGCAGCAAAGATGCACAGGAGATCGCGTGGTTGCGCCAATGTCAGCAAGACACAGAAGCAGCTGTGCGCTTGGCATGCGAGACAATTGCATCCGCACCTACTCGCGCCGATGGCGTGTTACTGAATGCAGGCAAGCCGCTCACAAGTGAACGCATTCGCGAAGTCATCGATGTCTTTTTATTGCGACGTGGATATCTGAATCCAGAATCGATCGTCGCTTGCGGAGCGATGGGCAGCGATTGTCACGAGAAAGGCAGCGGCGAACTGCGAACGTGCGAGCCGATCATCGTTGATATTTTTCCTCGCAGTCGCAAGACTCTCTATAACGGCGACTGCACTCGGACCGTCGTGCACGGTGCTGCGCCGCGTGATGTCGTGCAGATGCACGCCGCCGTTGTTGCCGCAAAACACGCTGCAATTGCAGCAATTCGCCCTGGCGTCACCGGCGAACAAATTCACGCAGAGACATCGCGTGTCATTCGCGAGGCGGGATTTGCAATGGGAATGCCTTCAAGTGAAGAAACATGGGCGCAGGCAAGAATGACTCACGGCACAGGTCATGGAGTGGGACTTGAAGTGCACGAACCTCCACTCCTTGCCAAGAAGGGACCACCGTTAGTCATCGGTGATGTTGTGACTGTCGAACCTGGTTTGTATCAACCAGGACTTGGAGGAGTGCGCGTCGAAGACATGCTTGTCGTGACTGCCGATGGATGCGAGAACTTTGGAACTCTGCCCGAAGGACTCGATTGGAAATCGAAGTCGTAAGAGCGAACAGATTTCGGACACGCTCGATTTATTCCAATGGAGAAACGAATAGGACTTCGCTGTTCAATTGTCTTTCAAACGTCGCAGGCGAAAGTTGTCGCACCACTCGACGAGCGAGAGGCTCCAGCGGACAGGAAATCGCCGCCGCTGGGAGAGCGAATACGGTTGATTCAACACATTGGCTACAAAGCGCGTGTCATTCATCACGCGACTGCCACGAGCGAGTCAAGTGGGCTTCGCACGCGCAGCACTCCGCGTGATGACTGCGCAACGACATGTGTGTAGATCATTGTTGTCTCCACGTGTGAGTGTCCAAGCAGGGTCTGGATAGTGCGGATGTCGTAGCCATCTTCAAGAAGATGCGTTGCGAAACTATGGCGCAATACATGGCTTGTGACTCTTCGCGTGATATCAGTCGCACGTGCTGCTGCGGACACGGCTTTCTGCACAGTCGATTCATGAATATGCCAACGGCCACGACGACCCGAAATAGGGTCACGGCTCAGATCAGCGGCGGCGAAGAGGTACTGCCACTCAAGGCTCCACGCAGCCTTTGGCGATTTGCGTTCGAAGGCGAAGGGAAGTTCCACCCATCCCTCTCTTGCCGCGATATCACTCGCGTGCAGCGCACGGCGGGCGACGATCAGTGCGCGCAGCGGTGCGATCAAGCGCTCCGACAGCGGAGTGATGCGATCCTTGTTGCCTTTGCCACGACGAACGGTCAGCTGCAATCGATCAAGGTCAATATCCATCACGCGAACCGCGCACGCTTCGCCAACGCGCAAACCGCCCCCGTACATCACTTCTGCAATCATGCGAATCGGTGGCGCGATCTCCGCAAGCAGCGCGCACACTTCACGGCGACTGAGCACAGTGGGTATGCGCCGTGATGGCTTCGCACGCACGGCGTGGAATGAGCCGGGGTCGAGCTCGAGCACCTGCTTGTACAGAAACACGACGGCATTCAGCGCCTGGTTCTGCGTCGCCGCGGCCACGCACCGCTGCACGGCGAGATGCGTGAGAAATGACTCCACCTCTGCGGCGCCCATGGCGCGTGGATGGCGCCACCCGTCCGCACCGCGGTGAAAGCGCAAGAAGGCCATGATCCAAGACCAGTAGGTGCGCTCTGTTCGACGCGAATAGTGCTTGCGCCGGATGACGGCGATGAAGTCCTCGTGAAGGGTCATATGTTCCCGCGACGGTAGTCTGCGAATGAGTGGTGATCGCCAGATTGGGCGGAAAAGCGCGACGGATTTCAGGGCGAATTGCGAGGGCGAGGTTTAGGCGCAAGGCAGGCGGCGCGAGAGCGGGAGGATTTGATTGGGTTCTGCGGAACAGATACCATGCCCGTGAGTCACAGTTATTCGGAAATCCGTACATTCACCTGTTAG
>CAMBWI010000072.1 GCA_945871445.1 Singulisphaera sp. GP187
ATTGAAGCCGAAGATTGGGACTTTGTCACAAACGGTCAAATTATTGCGGTGATTGCCACAGGGAATATCAAACCAATCTGCATCGGATTCGTTTCGTTGGCCGAAGGAAAGCGTGTCGTTGAAGGAATGCCAGTTCGAATTTCGTTCAGCCACGGCGATTCATATGGTGATGCTCAAGCGATCGGGCGGGTTGAATCAATTGACGATTTTGTCACGAGCCCTGATCAAATGTTTGGACGCGTGCCGAGTCAAACGATTGTCGCTTCAATACAAGAACGATTTGGAAACGTCACTGCAATTGTTGTTGCGCTCGAACTGGACCCGCAGGGTAAGGCAGGACTTCAATGGACGTCACGTTTGGCTGGACAAAGCACTGTGACAAGTGGGACACCGTGCGACATCGAAATCATCGTGCGTGAGATCCGTCCCGCATCGCTCATCTTGCCTGGCTTTGGCCAAGATGCTGGTTTGTCGCCATGAGCGCACTGAGCGCCGAAGAGCTTGTTGATTCCGAAGAAATTCCGCCTGAAGTTCCGCCGGGAAAATCTCGTATGGCGCGCGTGCCCACGACAATGCAGGTTGTTGCGGCAGAATGCGGAGCAGCAAGTTTGGCCAGTGTTTTGGGGTATTTTCAAGCGTATCGCCCACTCGAAGAAGTTCGAGAAGCTGTGGGTGTTGATCGCGATGGAGCAGATGCACTGCGTATCGTGCGTGCGGCAAGACACTTTGGGCTTGAAGCAGAAGGGTTGCGTTGCGAGCCAGAAAACTTTGATGAAATCACCTTGCCTGCGATTCTGTTTTGGGGGCTGAATCATTTCGTGGTCTTAGAAGGATGGACCAAAAGCGGTTATCGCATTATGGATCCTGCGCTCGGTCGGCGCTTGGTGTCGCCTGAAGAGTTCAATCAAGAGTTCACCGGCGTTGTCGTGCAGATGGAACCTGGCGAAGATTTTGTGCAAACTGGAAGTCCGCCCTCATCTCTCAGTTTGGTCATCGGTTGGATGCGAGGCGCTGGCGTTGCGGTGTGGTTGACTGTGTTTGTTGGTCTGCTACTTGCAGTGCCAATGGTCGCAATTCCAGGAATTGCCGCATCATTCGTCGACACCGTTCTCGCCGAAGAACGCACCGATTGGATGAAGTGGATTCTCGCTGGTGCTGGCATCGGGTTGATCCTCCAATCAGGATTGATCATCATCCAGCAATTGATTCTTGCGCGGATCGAACAACAATTGTCACTGGAGCGCACATCCGATTTTCTTCAACAACTTTTTCGTATGCCGACAACATTTTTTGCGCAGCGATATCCTGGAGATATCGCAGAACGCGTGGCAAGTAATGATGGAGTTGCGGGGTTGCTTGCATCGAAGTTTGCGCCTGCAATCATTCAGATCTTTACTCTTCTGGCTTTTCTCGCTGCAATCTCATGGATCAATGTTCCGATGGGGATCATTTCTCTCTTGGCAGTGATTGCAACTTTATCGTTGCTCTATTTTGTCGCGCGATCACGGGTCGATCAGGCTCAATCACTCCAACAGCAAGAAGGTATGAAGCAGGGGGCAATCATTGCGGGGTTGTTATCACTCGAGTCTCTCAAGGCAAGTGGGCGCGAAGCGGATTTCTTCGGTCGCTCGATGGGATTTGCAGAGCGAGTAAGCGCTGCTCGTCAGCGCGCCAGTCTGCTCTCGAATGCGGTCAGCATTCTTCCTTCTTGGTTCCAAGCATTGGTTGTGACCGTTCTCGTTCTTTCCTTTGGTGGATGGCAAGTGATGCAAGGAGAGCTGACAATTGGAATGCTGCTTGGATTGCAGATTCTGTTGCTTGGATTTATGACGCCAGTGACTCAACTGGCCGAACTCATCAAAGAAATCCAGACTGTGCGTGCCGATCTTGCCCGACTTGATGATGTGATGTGTCATGCTGTAGATCGACTTGCAAGTGATCCCAGCGTTGACGATGCACGCCAGATTGAATATGCAGATGGCAATTTAGAGTTGCGCAATGTCACCTTTGGATATGGTCACGGACAAGACCCACTGCTTACAAATTTTTCACTCAAGATTGCTTCTGGAGGACGCGTGGCGATTGTGGGCGGAACTGGATCTGGCAAATCAACTGTCGCACGTCTCGCTGCAGGATTAATCGATCCGTGGGAAGGCGAGATTCTGATCGACGGTCAGCCGATTGGAAACATCGCACGGCATGTGCGAGCTGCAAGCATTGCAACAGTTTTTCAGCGCGCGGCGTTTTTCGAGGGAACGATTCGTGAGAATCTTTCGCTGTGGAACATAGATATTCCAGATGCGTGGATGATTGAAGCGCTTGAAGATGCGCAACTTTCAGATTTAGTCGCTCGTCGTGGCGGGCTTGATCAAATCGTTTCTGAAAGTGGATCGAATTTTTCTGGCGGCGAAGCGCAGCGTTTAGATATCGCCCGTGCACTTTCGCGTCGGCCCGCAATCGTCATTATGGATGAGGCGACGAGCGCTCTTGATCCAGTCACCGAACTTGCCCTTGACGCGGCGCTTCGCCGGCGAGGTGTGACCTGTCTTGTCATTGCACATCGCTTAAGCACAATCCGCGATGCTGACGAGATTATTGTTCTCGATGGTGGCGCAGTGGCGGAACGCGGGACGCACGAGCAATTGCTCGCGCTCGATGGTGTGTACCGAGCTCTGATTTTGGGAGAAGTATAATGAGCGACGCGATCCCTCCCTCTGTTGAAGCTGCGCTCGATCTTGGTGGTGAAAGTATTTATATAGATCGGCGCAGTCATATCGACTTGAAAAATCTGCAAGATGTCCTCGTTGTTGTCCAGGGTTCCGCTGTGCTCTTTGCAAGAAGTTCTTCTGGTAAACGCCGTCATAAAATCGGAATCGTCTCGCCAGGATTTGTGCTTGTTGGACCTGCTCCTGGAGTTGAATTTGTCCCAGTCACAGAAGCAGAAGTGATTCAAATACCACATTTGAAAGTGGAAAGTATCGCGACAGGTTCCTCGCACGATGTCGCGCTTCGTCTTGGGATGGACTCTACTTTGAAAGTGTGCGGAGCTTCGCTGCCTAAGAATGCGACCTTCGCGATCGCGCGAAATCGGTGCGCGACCGAACTGACGCATCGAGGCGCAGCGGTTATAGAATCGTCGTTTGCTCGACATATGCGACGACTTGTCAGTGTCGCAAGCGCTCGGTTGTCATTTTCTGATGATTTGAAATCGATGATCGCACAGAAGACTGGAGGTACGCATGAGCTTCCCGATTCGCGACTTCCTCCAATCGTGCGCGCTTGCACTCAAATTGCACAAGTGATCGGCTGCGATCTTTCAGCAATTCCAACGAGAATCCCAAGAGATAACACGCGGCGACCCGAGCAAATCTTTGCTCATGTTTCTGGCCTCGGCATTCGTCCAGTGTTTCTTGACCCTGGTTGGTGGAATTCAGGTGTTGGCGCTCTCTTGGCTTTTCGAGCCGATGATGAATCGCCTGTTTCGATTCTTCCCGCGGCGAATGGGATGGTGGCATATGTTCACTCGGCGGGAGCAACCAATGGTCCGATTGTTGTTGATAAAAAATTCGCAGACCAATTGTCTGGTGTCGCTTCACAATTTCATCCAACGCTTTCGAGTCATCAATCGACGATTCCCAAATTTCTACGCTTTGTGATTCAAGGATCTGAGCGAGATTTTATTCGCGCATTTGCGATTTCTGGTCTTGGCTCTCTTGTCAATCTTGCAATCCCGATTGCGACTGGACTTCTAGTCGCCAGTGTCTTGCCGAGTGAAAATCAAATTGGACTCTTTTTTCTGGGGCTCGTTCTCTTGGGTACGACTCTCACTGCGGCAGCTTGCGGATATGTTGTTTCAAATTTGTTATTGCGGGCCGAGACTCGAATTGCAAGCAGAGCACTTGGCGGAATCTTGGATCGTTGCCTGCGCATGCCGACGGAAGTTTTTCGCACATTCTCAAGCGGCGATCTCGCCGAGCGGATTCTCTCTGTTGGCGATCTACAAACCATTCTGTCGGGAGCAGCTCTCTCTGCGATTATGGCTGGTATTTTTTCGGTGAGCTATCTCGCTGTGATGTTGTATGTCAATATAAATGCTGCGCTCATCGGAGCAGGTCTTCTGACCGCAGCGGTTCTCGTCAGCGTGTTGTTGAGTGCAGGCCGCGCACAACTCTCGACGATGATCTTTGAAGGACAGGGCAGACTCTCCACAATGGTGCTGCAATTTATTGGGGGCATCGACACGATTCGCAGTGCATCTGCAGAGCAATTCGTGATGCTTCGATGGATGAATCGCTTTCGAGGTGTTCGATCTGCGACGATGCAAATTCGTCGCCTTGAACGGATTTTCGATATTTTCGCTACAGGCTTTCCTTTGATCTGCTTGATGGTTTTCTGGATTCTCTTTCTGCCAACGGATTCGGGTGGTGTGCTGCAATTGAAAGCGGCTGGTGCGACCGAACGCGTGGCTCAATATCTCATATTCAATAGCGCATTTGTCGCGGCGCTCTATTCAGTTCTTGAATTTGGCGAAAGGCTAGGTGATCTCGCATCGCTGCGATCAATCTTGCGACGCATTTCTCCAATTCTTGCAGCGCCATCAGAACGAACTGCGGATCACGAGCAGCCTGGCATGCTTTCCGGACAAATCGACATCGAAGATGTTCGATTTGCATATCCCAGCGCTGCAAGTGAAGTGCTCTCTGGAGTCACAATGCATATCGCAGAAGGCGAAAGCGTTGCCATCGTCGGCGCATCGGGTAGCGGCAAGTCGACGCTGACTCAATTGATTCTGGGAATGCGTCAACCAACTTTCGGTGAAATTAGCTTTGATGGAAAGGCTCTCAGACGATTGGATCTCGTATCGGTTCGACGACAAATCGGGGCGGTGGTTCAGAACACTCGAGTGATTCCCGGCAGCATCTTGGACAATATCGTTGGAAGCACTCTCTTTACTGTCAAAGATGCGCAAAATGCGATCGATGCAGCTGGATTTGGAGATGAAGTCGCAAAAATGCCAATGGGCGTTCACACCTATGTCACAGACCAAACGCTCTCGGGTGGTCAGGTGCAAAAGTTGATGATTGCACGAGCATTGGTGACTCGTCCTCGCATCTTAATTTTTGACGAAGCCACAAGTGCGCTTGACGAAATTTCGCAAGCGCAGGTTGTGCGAAGTCTCGATAAGTTGAAGTCGACACGGATTATCATCGCACACCGACTGAGTACGGTACGAATGGTCGACAAAATTTATGTGATGGAAGCTGGGCGGATTGTTCAATCTGGCAACTTCGCAGATCTCGTCGCAGTCGATGGACCATTCAAGGAAATGGCCCGTCGTCAGATGATCGATGCCAAAGATGACACAGAAATTTGATATGCGATGGAAATAATAAAAGCAGTCAGCGGCCGTTCAGGAGCAAGAACGGACGCTGACTGCAATGCATTCAATCACACAACGCGGTCGAGCGTCTGGCGCAGACAACGCTATTTAGCGCTTGGGCGTCCGAGACCGTCGTGCGGCGCTTGAGTTGCGAGCGACACGGCTTGCGCCGCCTCCGCTTACTTTGGCAAGGTCCGCATCGGACAGTTTTACGGACTTCGTATTGGTCTTTGACGTCTTGGACGTATTCGCTGGCTTTGGTGACATGAAGATTTCCTTCCGTGAGCTGAAGGCTTGAGATCAACGCAATCGCAAGACTCAGGTATAAACAAACTACGATATATTTTTATAATGGCAAGCGCTGAGGTCAATTTCTTGTGAAAAATTTTATAAAATCAAAGAATTTCACGATCGCAGTGGTCGGCGCAACCGGAGCAGTTGGTGCCGAATTTATCGAGTTACTTCATTTTAATGGCGTTTCTCCCGACCGAGTCAGGCTTTTCGCAAGCGAAAGATCTGCCGGCCGGTCGATTTCGATCGGAGGAAAATCCGTTGTTATAGAATCCCTCAAGCAAGGATGCTTTCACGGCGTGGGCGTTGCTTTCTTCTCTGCTGGAAAGGGAATTTCTAAATTATGGGCTGCACAAGCCATAGCGGCAGGTGCGTGGGTAGTCGACAATTCAAGTGCGTTTCGCATGGATTCCGCAGTGCCGCTGGTTATTCCAGAAGTGAATGCCAACGCACTCGATGTATGCAAGGGACCTTCGATTGTCGCTGTGCCGAATTGCTCGACCATTGTTGCCCTCGTCGCTGCAACTCCTCTGCATCGTGTTGCGAAAGTTCGTCGAATGACTGTCGCAACATATCAAGCTGCCAGCGGCGCAGGTGCGGCTGCAATGCGAGAGTTGGAATTGCAGGCGAAAGCATTTGTTGAAAAGACTCCGATGCGCACAGAAATTTTCGGCAGGCAATATCTCTTCAACTGTTTCAGCCATAACAGTGCGATTGGACCAGAGGGTTACAACGAAGAGGAAGCGAAATTGCTTTATGAAACACGCAAGATTTGGTCTGATGAAAGCGTGCGAATCACGGCGACCTGTGTTCGCGTGCCAGTTCTTCGAGCGCACTGCGAAGCAATCGGATTGGAATTTGAGAGGCCGCTCACTGAAGTTCGTGCGCGAGAATTACTTGGCGCGGCTCCTGGGGTGGAGGTGGTGGATGATCGAATCAATAATCGTTTTCCAGAACCACTGCACGCAACTGGACGCAACCCCGTCTTTGTCGGCAGAATTCGTGCGGATTGGAGCTTGCCTCCAGACATGGGCTTGCAAATGTTTGTCGCAGGAGATCAGATTCGCATTGGCGCAGCATTGACGGGGTGGAACATCGCAGAGTTGATCGCAGCGCGGATTTGAACGTGAAATGAGCGTCCAATTTCGGCTCACGCATCGACGCAATCACGACAGCAGATCGCGAGTGGCTTGTTGCACATTCGGCTGGCGCATCAAATGTTCGCCAACAAGAACAATGTTGATGCCATGCGATCGCAGTCGCTTCAGATCTTCGGGAGTTGTGATTCCGGATTCGCTGACGAGGATCCGCGGATCTTCGACCAAGTCTGCCATACGCATCGAGTGATTCAAGTCCGTTTTCATCGTCCGAAGATTTCTATTGTTGATCCCTAAGAGGGAATAGCCCGCGTGTGGAAACCCAAGGTGATTCATTACGCGGCAAAGATTTTCTGCGTCGTGCACTTCCAACAGAATGGTCATTCCAAGTTCGACGCAGAGAATCTGAAAGTCGATGATCTCACTTTCACGCAGGCATTCGGCAATCAGCAACACGGCATCTGCGCCAGCTGCTCTTGATTCCCAGATTTGATAGGTATCGATTATGAAATCTTTGCGCAGCACAGGGAGGGGTATCGCATCGCGAATGGCGTGTATGTATTCCAGTTTTCCGCCGAAATCTTCCGAATCGGTCAGGCATGAGATCGCAGTCGCACCACCCGCGTGATATTGTCGTGCGATGGCGACAGGATCGAAATCTTCGCGGATGACTCCCGCAGATGGACTTTTGCGTTTGACTTCCGCTATCAGTCGAGTGCGCGAAGTGTTTCCATGGTCGAAGACCGCCTGGAAAAAATTGCGCGTCCTGCCAAGTTCGGAAATTCGCTCGCGAAGTTCTTCCAATGGAACGGCGATTTTTGCAGCGGCCACTTCCTTACGTTTGCGCCGAACAATTGTCTTGAGTACATCAGTCATAGTCGCACTTGGGATTCTGGCAACAGAGAGTAGATCGGAAGTCGGCGATCCGTCGACCTACGTGCCCGCATCGAATTGGCCAATGATCTTACTTGTA
>CAMBWI010000073.1 GCA_945871445.1 Singulisphaera sp. GP187
TCTGGGTACAGATCCAGTTATGACCACAACTCGTGCGGGAACACTGCCAGACTTGTACATCGGCTGCGTTGACGACAGTTGCGTGGATGCAGCAGGAGCAGTGATTGTTGGTGGAGCCAGTGCTTTCCAACTTATTGGTGCCGTTGCCGACGAGTACTACTTGGTCCGTGTCGGAGGTTGGTATGACGATGCAGTTGGGGGTGCAAGTACTGCCGACACATTCATCTTGACGCTTGTAACTTCATTTGAATATGTGGTCTATACAACTGGATCTCAGCACTATGTCATTGCAACTGCAACGGCTGCGAACACAAATCTTGGTCTAAGTTCGGGTTGCATTGCAGGAACTTCGCCACAACGGTGGCTCGCACAACCATTCTCTGTGCCTGCAACCGCAACCAGTTGGGATATCTCCCGCATGACTGTCAAGGGATTTGCTCCAGCAGGTGTAACCAATACGACACTCAATTATGTTGTTTGGAACAGAGTTGCTGGTAATCCTGCGCCAGTCGCAGCGAATCAAGTGGTCGCTGGATCGGTTCCATTTCCAGTGGGATATGAGAACGCAGCCGATGATGCAGCGAATGCGTCTCATGACATCAATGCTGCATTCAATTTGCTTCCTGGTGATTACTACCTAACTGCGTACGCGTCGAATTCTGCTTGTGCTACGACATTTTCCAACTTCGCTTGGTTCATCTCTGCGTATGAAGGAATTAATCTCCTTGATTCGGCTGGATTACCATTCAATTGGCGTTCTGTAACCTACCCAACTCCTGGATTTGCGAAGTACACCGCTCTCAACGGCACTTACACCGTGCAAACTGGTGCAGATCCAAATGATCTGTACAACACCGCGTTTGACATTTTCGGAAGTCCAGTTACGAGTGGACCTCCACCATGCCCAGGCGACTTCAACAGCGACGGCTTCCGCAACGGTGCGGATTTGGCAACCTTGTTGTCCGCTTGGGGAACCGCTGGTGGCGATGTCAACGGTGACGGAACGACCAACGGAGCGGATCTTGCAGGTCTGCTCAGTGGTTGGGGCACTTGCCCACAGTAAGTTTTCATTTCTTGAATTCCTAAGTCTTGAACACCCCCTCGGCCGAATGCCGAGGGGGTTTTTCTACGGAAACATACAAAACGAGTAACCTTGTCAATTCACAGCAGAATTGACAGGAGAACGCATTGTCGAAATTAAAAAAGTATGGATTGATTGCCATCTTGGTCGGAGTTGTGATTGCGATTTTTGGCGGGCGTGACATTTTCGGCGCATTTATGGGCTGGCGTGCGTCGGATGGCTTGGAATCGCGCACCACCGCAGTCCGAGAAGGATCCTTGAGCGAGAGCGTTTCAGCGCCAGGCTTTGTCGAGCCGGTTTCCAAAGTGGATATTTCAGCTCAGATTTCCGCACGAGTTATGGCGCTTCCACTTCGTGAAGGCGATGCCGTGAAAAAGGGAGAATTGGTCGTTCAATTAGATGACCGAAATTTGAAGGCTGTACTCGCATCGACGACCGCGCGTCGAGATGGCGAACAAGCACGGCTTCAAGCGGAACGCGCGCGAATCGAAGGTCCTAAACAATCACTCGAGAATGCAAAGCGCAATCTTGAACGCCAGCGCAAATTGTTCGAGACAGGAGATGTGTCTCGACAGGCACTCGAAGATGCAATGGTCCGAGTTCAAGAAATCGAAGCCGCAGTCCTTGGAAGCCAGAAGAACATTGGTGCTCTGGAAAGTTCGCTTGCGGCGAGTGAGGCAGAAATCGAGCGCGTTCGAGAGGAAGTCTCTTACGCCACCATTCGTGCGCCAATCGACGGAACAATCACGAGGTTGAACGCAGAAGTTGGAGAGTTGGTCGTTGTCGGCACAATGAATAACGCAGGCACAGTTATTATGACTATCGCAGATCTTGGGCGAATGCGTGTGCGGGCTCAGGTTGCTGAAGCAGACATTGCAAAAGTTTTAGAAGGACAGCCCGCAGAGATTTTTATCAATGCATTTTCTGGTCGAACATTTCGTGGAGTCGTTGAAGAAGTTGCTTTGCAGAGAACATCTTTGGGACAGGGGTCGGCAGGATCTGCGACACAGGGATCAGGAACTTTCAAAGTGGATGTCTCACTTGATGCAGAAGGGACTCGCATTTTTTCTGGATTGGCAGCGAATGTGGACATTGCAATCAAGGAGCATCGTGGAATGTTGGTTCCAACGCAGGCCATTGTCGAGCGCAAGCGCGATGACTTACCAACTGCTTTGGCAGAATCGCCAATTTTTGAAGGGTCGCAGCGTGTGGTGGCGATTGTTTTTCGTGAGGAAGATGGCGTCGCAGTCGCAACTCCGGTGCGATTGGGGTCGAGCAGTTTGACTGAAACTATTGTGGAGATGGGGTTGAGTGCTGGTCAGTCCGTTGTGGTTGGGCCTTACAAAACTCTTGAGCAATTGAAGGGTGGAGAGAAGCTTCGTAAAGAGGATGTCGTACCAACGGACGCAGGTAAGGCAAATGGCAAGACATCAAGTGTGTCGGTGAAAGTCGGAGTTTGATTCACAAATGATTCGCGTCTGTCAATTGCAAAAAACTTACCGTGTCGGCGAAGAAGAAATTCGTGCGCTACGAGGCGTTGATTTGCAGATTGGCAAGAATGAAATGATCGCAGTTATGGGTGCGTCGGGTTCTGGCAAGAGCACGCTGATGAACATCATTGGATGTTTGGACAAACCAACCGAAGGTACTTACGAACTTAATGGACAACCCGTCTCGCAGATGTCCGAAGCATCGTTGGCACTTGTGCGAAATGAAAAAATCGGATTTGTCTTTCAGTCGTTCGAGTTGCTGGCGCGGCAAACTGCACTTGAGAATGTGGAGTTGCCTCTGATTTATTCGCGTGAGTCTGGGTTGACCAGCCGCGAGCGCACGCGCCGTGCGCTGCACGCTTTGGATCGCGTGCGTCTTTCGGATCGTGTGACGCATCGGCCAAGTCAACTTTCTGGTGGACAGAAACAGCGTGTTGCGATTGCGCGTGCGATATTGAATAACCCGGCGATCTTGATGGCTGATGAACCGACAGGCAATTTAGATTCGGTGACAACCAAGGAGATCATGGGAATTTTTAAGCAGTTGCACTCCGAAGGTCAAACCGTTCTCATTGTTACTCACGAAAACGATGTTGCGGCATATTGCCAGCGAGTGATTCGCTTGCGAGATGGATTGGTGCTCAGCGATTTGTCAATCGCCCAAGATCAGGCGGGGCAGGTGGTCAAATGATTCTCAGCCCGTATTTTTATTCTCAGGCGATCAAGTTGGCGCTGAGTCAGATTTGGGCGAATCGCAAGCGGAGTTTGTTGACGGCGCTTGGCATTATTGTTGGAGTCGCAAGCACAACATCGGTCATCGCTGCGCTCAGTGGATTGAAGACAAGCGTGCTGACGGAATTCGAATCCTTTGGCGCAAATCGAATCTATGTTTTTCCGGATCGGCCCGATGACAAGCCGCGCAATCTCTATCCACGAGAAAAGATTCGGATCAAGCCGTGGGAAGTGCGAGAATTACAAACGTCTTGCCCGTCGTTGCGTGCGATCACGCCAGTCACTGAGTTTGGAGTTTCCATTGCAAGCGATGACCGCGAACTGGAAGGGATAACCGTCGTTGGAATATGGCCGGATTGGCACGAAGCAGAGAATCGTCGAGTGATCGCTGGAAGAAAGTTCAACCGCATCGACGAGTCTGGCGAAAGGCAAGTCTGCTTGCTCAATGAATCTGCAATCGATGAATTGCGATTGCCTTCGGATGCTGTTGGGTCGCATATTTTGGTTGATGGCCGTCGATTTCTTGTTGTGGGAGTTGTAGAAACTTTGCAGGCAAGAATGTTCGGTGGCGATGCGAACACCGCAGAATTGTTCATTCCATTTTCTGTTGCAATCAAATTGCAGTCGACGGAGTATTTCTTGCGTGTCGTGGCATTGGCAAAGAACGCAGAAGTTTCCGAAGAAGCAAAGGCGGAAATCCAGCGAACGATGCGACGCATTCGTGGCATTCAGCCTGGTGATCCAGACACATTTCGAGCAGAGGCAATTGATCGATACATCGATCAATTTAAGTCGCTCGCCGCTGGAATCACTGCGATTGCTGCGGGAATCGTTGGGATCAGTTTGCTGGTTGGTGGAATTGGAATTATGAACATTATGTTGGTGTCGGTCTCGGAGCGCACGCGAGAAATTGGACTTCGCAAAGCCGTTGGCGCAACTCCTGCTGCCATCATGATGCAGTTCTTGTTGGAGGCGATGGTGCTGTGTTTGGCTGGAGGCCTTGTTGGCGTGATCATCGGAAAATTGTTTGCCATAGGACTGACGATGATTCCTGGCGCGCGATTGGAGAATGCCGATGTCCCGCTGTGGGCAGTCATTTTGAGTTTTGTATTCAGTGCCGCAGTTGGACTTGGATTTGGATTTTTCCCTGCGCTGAAAGCATCGCGCCTTGACCCCATCGAGGCGCTACGCCATGAATGATGGGATGGCGATTATGAATGTGCATCGTCTGTTCTTTGCGTCGATCTGTGTTGCGTTCATCTTTGCTATCGGATGTCAGAATGAATTGTTTTCTCGGGACGGAGAAATCGTTGGTCCGTCGACCAGTACGAAAGATATTGGTGCGTTTGATCCCGTAACAAATTCGCAGATTGCCCCTCAGTCGCTCGAAGATGCGGTCGAAGAAGCGACGGCAAATGGTTTTACTCCCCCGAGTTATCCAAAGCGATCGGATATTTCCGTGACACAAGTTCGATCGAGCGCACTTGCAAACAATTTAGATTTGCGTGTTGTGCAGTTTGATCCCGCGATTGGCGTGACGGCGATCGATAAGGAGCTTGCAAAGTTTGAGGCCTTACTCACTGGCGGATACACCAGAAACAGCACTGGAGTCTTGACCCAATTAGAGGAGGGCGCGCCAACCGATTCAAGCAGCGCAAATCTTGGTGTCAGTGTTCCGCTTGCAACGGGAGGAACAGTCACGACAGGAACTTTATTCAATGAGTTCAGTGGGAATTCTCTTTTGGCTCCAGGAGTTTCTCCATATCAGGCTGGACTGCAGGCTTCTATTTCGCAACCACTGCTTCAAGGCGCTGGCATTCGTACCAACACAGCGTCGATTCGCATTGCAAAATATCAAGGGCGGATTATTGATTCTCGCACCAAACTTCAGGCGATCCGAATTCTCGCAGATGCGGAGAAGGCGTATTGGAATCTCTATCGCGCTTCGAAACAGTTGGAAGTACGTATTCGTCAATATGAAGTTGCTGCGACGCAGTTAGCGCAGGCGCGAAGGCGTGTCGAGCAGGGCCTTGCGCCAGAGATCGAAGTGATGCGAGCAGAGAGTGGTTTGGGCGCGACGGTTGAGCAGGTCATCATCACAGATAATGTGCTTCGATTGCGACAGCGTGATTTGAAGCGTTATATGAATGATCCTCGTTTGCCTGTGGAAAGTCCGACTGCGATTGCGCCTATGACCGATGCCACGCCCGTCAGTCTTCGCTTCGACGATCAGAAACTCGTTGCAGATGCGATGTCGGGGCGAATGGAACTCTTGGAACTTGAATTGCAACTGCTCGTCGATGCGGAGCAAGTGGATTTGGCCCGCAATGCAGCTCTGCCGAATTTTGTGTTGGGATATCAATATCAATTCTTGGGCGATGATTCTTCTCTTGGGTCTGCATATTCGGCAATGGGCGACTCTGATGGATCGATCTTTACTGCGACGGCGACGGTGCCACTTGGAAATGAAGCTGCAAAGTCTGTGATTAGCCGCACAATCTTGTCGCGATTGCAGCGATTGGCAAGTCGCGAGGCTCGTCGGCAGGCGATCACGCAAGAAGTTCTCAATGCCGCGGATACTGTCGAAAACACTTGGCGGCGCATCTTGGCGGCTCGTTTGGAAAGTGTTTTGGCGGGGCGGACTTTCGAAGGAGAAAAGCGGCAATTTGATGTCGGGCTGCGTACGAGTACTGATGTGCTTGATGCTGCGGCACGATTGGCGGATGCGCAGAGTCGTGAAGTGGATGCGCTTGCGGGTTATGAAATCGCGTTGATTGATCTTGCGTTTGCGACGGGAACAACGCTTGGGAGTTCAGGCATCGTGCTGCCAGATTCAATCGATCCTGCTTCGGTGCGGTGATAATCTCGTCGGCGCGCTCGGAATCAGCGCGCTCGGAATCAGCGCGCTCGGAATCAGCGAGCGCAGGCGCGCGTGAACTGGAAACAGCGCGCGCAGGCGCGCGTGAAAATGGAAACAGCGAGCGCAGGCGCGCGTGAACTGGAAACAGCGCGCGCAGGCGCGCGTGAAAATGGAGCCGAGGGGAGTCGAACCCCTGTGCCGATCCATATGAAAAGCCGCATCTACGCGTGTAGCCGTCCATTCAATCTCGGTCTGCGCTCCGTTGGACGGCGGCGTGCAGCAAACCTTGGCACGCAATTTTCTCGTTCCTCCACGGCGTGCCAGCCCTTTGGAACCAGTCCGATTTGTGTCGGCCCCCCGCCTCATCGGACGTCAGACGGGGTGGCCGCGTGGCCAAATTAGGCCGCGAGTGCGTACTGCGTGTTTGCAGACGTGTTTTGCATCCTTTTTACGTGGCCTGGATGCTCCACGACGCGCGACGACAGACCATGCTGGCCGGTCGAAGCCAATTCGGCCCCGATTGTCAAAGATCACTCGTAATCATACGGTTTAAGAGACTTGTCTGCATAAAACTTCTTGAATTTGCGCCGATATTTTATGTCGCATAAATTGCCAGATGAATCAATTCTGTGACCTATCCTTATTCACTCATGACGCGATCGCATGCAATTCTCCGCGCAATTGGAACAACGGCTGCAGTACTTTTGCTTTCATCGTGTGATTTGTCGGATGCCCGTGCTGATGACACGGGGAAGCAGGCACAATCAGATTCAAAATCACAGCAGGATACAAATCAAATGACAATAAAATCATCTCTTCCTTCAAAGCGAACATATTCCAAATCTGGATTTGACATCACGCCACTTTCCAAGGTGGAGGTTGCTGAGTTGGCAAAGAAGTTGAGCCCCGAAGCATTCCGCGTGACACAGAATTCTGGAACAGAACCTGCCTTTTGCGGCAATTTGGTTGACAACAAAAAGCAGGGGGAATATTGCTGCGTCGTATGCGGACTGCCGCTTTTTTCCAGCGATAGCAAATTCAATTCTGGAACTGGATGGCCGAGTTTCTTTTCGCCAGTCGATCCTGCGCATGTCAGCGAAAAAGTGGATGGCGCACACGGTATGGAACGAACCGAGATCAACTGCGCGCGGTGCACTTCGCATCTTGGTCATGTCTTTGAAGACGGCCCCGCGCCAACAGGATTACGATATTGTCTCAACAGTGCAGCACTTGTTTTTGTAGAGAAAGGAACGAAGATGCCAGCGACAAGCGAACCAATCAAGAGTGAGACTGCATACTTTGCAGGAGGATGTTTCTGGGGAGTCGAGCACATTTTTCAAGAAGCCCCTGGAGT
>CAMBWI010000074.1 GCA_945871445.1 Singulisphaera sp. GP187
CGAACATACGACACATTGCTTCGTGATGATCCGACAACGCTCGTGACTGAAGCAATCATTCGAATGCTTCCTCGCGGACGCCTCGGCCGAAGAATTCAACGCAATCTGCGTGTCTTTGCGGGAACAGAGCACGAACATCAAGCACAACAGCCAACCACAATGAAGACCAAGGCATAAACCCATGACAACTCTCAATATTGGATCAGTCAAAGTCGCCATCAAGGAAACCGCCGGCGTTCATGCCATCGGAACAACGAAGTCTTCTCTTCAGACCGTCGCTGACAAAAAGGGTTGGTACTGGGGAACTGGTCGTCGCAAGACCGCGACCGCACGCGTGCGCGTCAAGCCAGGCAGTGGCGAATTCTTGATCAACGAAACTCCGCTCGTCGAATTCTTCGTCGAAGACCGCGATCAAAAGTCGCTTCTTGGCGTGATGGACAAGTGCTCCCTCAAGGGAAAGATGGATGTCCGCGTGACTGTTGCTGGCGGTGGATTCACCGGCCAAGCAGGAGCCGTCTTGATGGGTTTGGCGCGATCACTTTTCGCGTATGACTCGAACTTGGAACCTGTCCTTCGATCCAACTCGTTCTTGACGCGAGATTCGCGCAAGGTCGAGCGTAAGAAGTACGGACAATCCGGCGCTCGTCGTCGATTCCAGTTCTCCAAGCGCTGATCCTCAGTTGGGATCGATTTGGAAGCCTTTTTGTGGTCTCGCGCTATCGCTGTGTTATCGTCGCGTTATCGTCACGCTATCGTCACACTATCGTCGCGCTATCGCTGCACTATCGTCGCGTTATCGTCGTGCTATCGCTGCACTATCGTCGCGCTATCGTCGTGCTATCGTCGTGCTATCGCTGCGCTATTGCTGAACTATCGCTGCGCTATCGCTTTCATATCGCGACCGAGTATTCCCGCAATCACGCTGATCGGCTTTCCTTGCGACTTTGAAATTTCCGCGATCGTCATTGGCGCATTGCCTTCCCAACCCAATCGCATCCACCAAAGTCTTTGACCTTTCGAATCTGCAGAAATTTTCGCCACACGAACAGCAAGCGCATCAGCAGAGATTTGCCACGGGCAGAGTGCATCGGTTGGATCGCGCGCGGGAATCGGTTTACGAAGAATCGACTTTGATGCGTAAAACTCTGGCGTGAGCGCAATCAATCGTCGCTCGACTGCAAGCGAAACAGCGCGTTCGACGCGCACTCGACCGCTTGCGATATGTGCGGGGCTGGCTTCGCGCACAACCATCAGCAAAGATTCTGCGCAGAGAAGAAGCAGTTTTTTCACTGTTTCTGCTGTCAGCAGTTCGATATCTCCCCCGCTCCAAATCTTCACTCGTGTCACGATCATCGGCATTGACTTGATCAAGAGTGACCGCATCAGCAACCGCGCCCATCGCAAATCCGTTTCGATTCGGTCGAGGATTTGTTCGCTTGGTCGATTCGCAGAAAGTTTCCGCGTCGATTGCTGCGCGCTCCACAACAGAAATCTCACCGCCATCAATTGATTGCTATCGCCAAGTGCATTCTCTCCCTTGGATACAAACCACTCACGCGCGTCACGCATCGGCGATGCGCCCCACAGATTGTTGCAAACGGTATCGCTGGCAAGAATCACATCGCGCGCGTCTGGGCGAGAAAATGTTGTTGGGATTTCCACTTCCTTGGGCGAAAACGCATCTGCGTGATGGGCCAAGAACTGTGCTCGAACTTTATGCAAGAGCCGATCTGCGGCAGGTTGAGAACAACTCAGTGTCTGCGCAATGTGCGCGGGTCCCAGACCACGACACCACATTGCAAATGCGCGCGTTTCATCGCGTGTAGCGCGTGGTTTGCGTCCAGAAAGTTTTCCCGTGGATGCAGTTGGGTTCTTGACCAACAGTTTGCGAACACTCTCTGTACTGACACCAACTTCTTTGGCAATTGCTCGAGCCGCCACCGAAGTTCTTCGCTCGCCCTTTGCCGCAGATTCCCCAGCGTGACGCAAGATCGCATCACGCATTGCGGGGGTCAATCGCTTTCTTTGCGTAGCGTGTGCAAACAGTGGCGCGTGACTCTCAGCAAACGCCGCAGCATCGACTTTACGAATCGCCATCACGAGTGGTCCAGAACGAATCAATGTCGTGCGCCGCATCCAACACGAAGGCAATCCGATTTTTCGCCAACGATGAATTGTTCGTTCGGTCACTCTCCACTCTTGCGCAAGCTTTGGAATTGACAATCCACTTCCAAATTCTTCCGGCGCACGCCGACTCAATCTCAGTGCAAGTTGAACCAAATCTCGCTTCAAAGATTCGCCAACGATTTTCAGTTCGCTTTGTTTGGATCGTTTCTCAACTCGAAACTGCGTGATGCGCCACACAACATCGTCCCATCCATACAGTTCGCTTGGATTGATTTCCTCCAGAAGTCCTCGCACTGCGTTCAATTGGCGTCGCGCAGCGTCGCTTGGCAGAAACACGAACTGCTTCGCCAAACTTCGCATTTCATCCAAAATGAAAGCACCCGATCGCGGCATAGATGTTCAAGAGTACGACGACTCAGCCAGTCATCGCACCGGGCGATTGACGATCGATTCGCAAGGAATCTGCGTTGATGGTTGCCATCGATTCGCCCACATATTGGCGGGGAATTCGCGGACTCAATCGGCAGAGCAGTTCGTAAGCGTGTGCGCCAACCGCTTCGGCAACGCGTGGCAGAAAGTTGCGAGCGGATGGTTGCGATCCATATAACTCTGCGGTCATTCCAATATGGCCGTCGCCATACGCGATTGATGGCGGCACATCCGTCAAATCCACCATGATCTGATCCATATTGATCGCGCCAACAATCGGTACATCCCACGCGCGCGAACCACCTTGCGCGTGCGTTGCGGATTCTGCAATCACCCGAATCCATCGACGATCGCTCTGCGCCGATCCAACTGGATAGCCGTCGAAATATCCAACTGGGACAATCCCAAGGCGAGTCGGACGACGAGTCGTCCACAATGATCCATATCCAACTGCGACATCACACGGCAGTAATTTTGTGTGAACAATCTGCGATTCCCACCGAACGATTGATTCGAGCGGCGGCTTCCAACCATCGACTGTCTGCGATTGCATCAATCCAGTCCACGCAAGTCCCGTTCGCACCATCCTGCGATGGAAGCGAGAATCCCGCAGAATTGCGTGGGAATTTGCAACATGAATCAATGCGTCATCTGGAATATGTGCGGCATGATCTTGGAGCAATTTCTCGAACACATCCATTTGATTGTGCGTTCGCGCATCATCCTCGCGACTGTTAGAAAAATGAGTGAATATTCCAACCAGGCGCAACCGTCGCTCGTCGGCGATCAATGCAAATGTTCGGCCAGCTTCGCTTGCAATCACACCTCCACGCGACATTCCTGTATCAATCTCGATATGAACGGGGATCGGTCCCCCACCGAGTTGATCTGAAATCGCGGCGAGTTCTTGCGCGTGCGATTCTCCGTGAACGACAAAGTGCAATCGACCTGCAAGCAAGAGTCGATGAATCTCTCCGCCAAGTTCGATCTCGCGAATGGGCATCAAAACAAGCTGCGGAGTCGTGACTCCAGCCAACGAAATCGCCTCTGCTTGTGCAAGGTTGTAGACCGCCAACATATTGACGCCGCTTTCTGAAAGTTGGTGGGCGATTCGAGCCGCGCCCAATCCATATGCGTCTGCTTTGACAACAGCGCAGAGATCGCAGTCAGGTGCGATCAATTCACGAATGACAGCGACATTTCTGTCGAGTGCGGCGAGGTTGATGTTGAGACAGCTTGTGGTTCGCATCCTTGCGGGCCCATAGTTGTATCGGCATCATCTTCTCGCTACCATAAAGGTTCGTGACAACTGATAAAACCCCTCCCAGCGGAACCGCTGGACGGTCCCAGGACATTTTCGATGCGGATCAAACTTTCGCCTCTCTGGGACTCTCTGAATCGATTTGCCGTTCTATCGCTGAGCGTGGTTATGTCCATCCGACAAAAATCCAGGCAAATCTGATCCCCATCGTCCTTTCGGGCAAAGATTGCCTTGGACAAGCAAAGACTGGGACTGGAAAGACCGCCGCATTTGCGCTCCCCGCACTGCACAAGATTCCCAAAGATTCTGCGCTTTCGGTCTTGATTCTGGTGCCCACGCGCGAACTTGCCATTCAGGTCGCAAAGGAAATTCACGACTTCGCCAAACATTCTGGCCATCAAGTCGTGCCGATTTATGGCGGGCAGCCGATCTCCACTCAGGTACAAAAACTTCAGCGTGGTCCAGCGATCATCGTGGGAACTCCAGGACGAGTGATGGACCTGCACGAGCGAAGATTGCTGTCGTACGACAACATTCAATATGCGGTGTTGGATGAAGTGGACCGAATGCTTGACATCGGTTTCCGCGAAGATATTCGCAAGATTCTTGGTTCTTTGAAGAATCATCCGCAGACGGTCTTTGTCTCTGCGACCATTTCTCCAGACATCGAAAAATTGGCGCGGCAATATTTGCGCGACCCAGAAAAGATTGTCACCGCCGCGCAAAGTTTGACCGTCTCGCAAGTTCGGCAGTCATACTTTGCAGTCGAGCGATGGGACAAGCGAAAGTTGCTCTTGCATCTTCTGCGCAAAGAAGAACCCGCGCTGACATTGGTCTTCTGTCGGATGAAGCGCACGGTCGACGAAGTCACGCTCTTTCTGGGAAAGAACGGCATCGACGCGCACCAAATGCACGGCGATATGTATCAAACCAAGCGCGACAAGGTGATGGTCAAACTTCGCGAGGGCGGCTTGTCCGTGCTTGTTGCCAGTGATTTGGCATCACGCGGTTTGGATGTCGATGACATCAGCCATGTGATCAATTATGACCTTCCAGAAGATCCGGAAATCTATGTGCATCGCATCGGTCGAACCGCACGCGCGGGTCGCGAGGGCGTTGCGTGGAGTTTTGTTTGCCCAGACCAAGGCGATCTCTTGACTAGCATCGAAAGTTTGGCGAATATCGAAATTCCCGTCTCGACCTATGACGACTTTGTCCCTGGACAAGTTCCTGCGGACATCCACGCACAGCGCGAACTTGATCAAGCGCGTCGCCAGAATTCGATGGAATCAAAGTCACGCAATCCACTTGCAACGAAGCCTGACGCTACAGACCTGACTCGATTTCCAGGCGGACTTGTTCCAACCCAACCACCACCGAAAAGACTTGGCGGACGGCTGACAACTCGTCGGCGATAATTCCAATGGGGATCGAGTGATTCACTCCAGTTTCCAAACGATCAACGCGATATGTCATACGACAGATGAAGTCGCAGAAGCACTGCGCGATGGACGCGCAGTCGTCGCACTCGAATCAACAATTCTCACCCACGGACTTGGTCGAGAACCGCGTGCAATGTCTGCGAAATTTATGAATGCGTTTCCATCGTGGGATGCGAATCGCCCAGCAAATCTTGCCGCCGCACTTGGTGCAGAAGCCGCAGTGCGTGCAAGCGGAGCTGTTCCCGCGACGATTGCGATCTTGGATGGGCGCGTGTGCGTGGGATTGTCTGCAACGCAACTTGAACAACTCTGTGCGAATGATGGCGCGTCGAAAGTTTCGCTGCGCGACTTAGGATCCGCGATCGCGCATCAACGCACTGGCGGAACAACCGTTGCATCGACAAGTTGTATCGCTGCAATGTCGGGGATTTCTCTCTTCGCCACGGGAGGAATTGGTGGAGTCCATCGAGGATGGTCAAAGACTTTGGATTTTTCCGCAGACTTGATGGCGATTGCGACTCACCCTGTATGCGTGGTCAGCGCAGGAGCGAAAATCTTGCTCGACTTGCCCGCGACTCTTGAAGCGCTCGAAACTTTAGGGATTCCGACCTTGGGATTCGGCAGTCGATTTTTCCCTCGTTTTACAGTCTCTCCCGATCAGAATTTACTTCTGCCAGATCAAGTTGAAGATGCGGCAGAGGCCGCGCGAGTTGTCGCCGCGCACTGGTCAGTGCGACCTTCGTGCGGCGCGCTGTTGATGCAGGCTTGCCCAGAAACTTTTGCGCTCCCTGCGGAACAAACAGAACACGCCTTGGCGACTGCGATGGTTGATGCGCAAGCTCTGGGCATTCGAGGCGCTGCGACTACACCGTTCTTGTTGGCACGATTGGCGAGTTCTGGAGAAGGCCAAGAGGTGGTCGAGGCAAATCTCGCGTTGCTCTTTGCGAATGCTTCGCTTGCGGCGAAAGTTGCATGCGCGATGTCGGATTGACGAAACCTAAACTGCGTTGAAAAGTTTTTTTCAAGTGGATTGGGTTTTGGGGAATACGTTTTTCTCAAATCGAAAACAGTATTTGTATTTAAGTTTTTTTGTTTTCGCTCCGCCGAAAGCTTGGCGTTTAGGGGCGCTTGGTTTACGGGCGCTGACAAAGTGGGGTTGGCGAAGGCTGCGGAATAGTCCTACGGATTCCTCACGACACGGAAGCCGGCGTTGTTGTAGAGGCTGACGGGCTGGCCGGCGGTGCGCAGCGACGCGCGGCAAAGGTTGGAGACGTCGTACAAAGAGCCGCCGCGCACCAAACGGATCGACCCAGTCGCGGGTCCTGTGGGGTTGGTCACGCTTGCTGATGAATAAAGCCCATACCAATCCTGGCACCACTCAAAAACATTGCCTGCCATGTCGTGCAAGCCAAGTCCATTGGCAAGTTTGCCGCCGACGGCGTGGGTTTGGTTCCCTGCCGCTGGATAGAACCACGCAATGTTGCCAAGAAGTATGTCGTCGTTGAAACCATTTGGCTGCCCTTCTGTTGGAGACAACACATAACTGTGAAACGCCGTTGTTGTTCCTGCGCGATATGCATATTCCCATTCGGCTTCCGTTGGTAAGCGCAAATTTGTGAGAGAGATAAATGATGTAGATCCTGATGCGATCATGTTCCAAGAGACTTGTTCGACGGGCTTGGTGGTATCCGATGAGTAACCGTTTTGCGGCACGAAATAACTCGGATTGCTCCCAATCGTCGCCGTCCACTGAGCCTGCGTTACTTCATAACGACCCATATAAAAAGCCTGCGTCAAATTCACTTGATGCGTCGGGCTTTCGTTGGAAGCGCACGCATACTGCGTCGACGCGCTGCATCCCATCGTGAATGTTCCGCCTGGAACCAATAGCATTTCGATTCCAGTCCCGTTGTCTTGCACACGCCAAGGCAAACCCAGCGCAATGATCTCGTTGCGAAGTGTGACATCGGTCACAAC
>CAMBWI010000075.1 GCA_945871445.1 Singulisphaera sp. GP187
CGGTGCGCTCTTACCGCACCTTTTCACCCTTACCGTTGCCGTGAGGCACCGGCGGTTTCTTTTCTGTGGCACTGTCCCGAGCCTGCGTCGAGGCTGGTGGTCATTAGCCACCACCGTGTCCTGCCGTGTTCGGACTTTCCTCGCCCGACGAATGTCGGGGGCGATTGCCTGACCACACGCACAGGGTAGTCGTAGACTCTCCTTGTGGCGAATCACATTGGGATAGAACAATTGAAAGGCGAAAGCACTTTTTTAGTAGGTGCCCTGTGCATTTGGTCAGATTTACCGTTGCCCGATTGGTTGGTCCAAGGAATACGCGCAAGCAAATTGAACGTAGTTTCGGTTGGATCGCCTCGTGCGGATGTAAGAAGTTGCCTTGGTCCTGACCAGAATGCATTCTCCGACCTTCGCGTTTTTTCTACCAGCATGCGGGGAGTGCCCCTGCTCTATGTCGGCTTTGGAAATGCTGTTTCACAAACTGCAATTGCCTCAAATCATCCAATAGTCTTTTCAACAGAGCCGTGGCTTGGCGATTTGATTGGCGGTCCATCTGATATTGGCGAAGTGACATTGCCTGGAATTCCATTGGACGGAAGATTTTCGCAAGCGAGCGAGATCTTCACCCAATCTGGTTCGCCAGATGTTGCTCAGATCACATCGCTTGGATCAATTTCGCACGGATCTATTCTCGTTCGTATTCAAGAATCTGCGGGGATTCTTCTGAAATGGATGGGTGTGCCAGATCGAGTGAGCTCCGCAATCGGCGGTCCGAGAATTCAACGCTCGAGTGATGACTTCCCAGATTCTGCGAGTCGTTCACTTCGCAATTGGATCGGATCTTTTGCACTGACTTGCCAATTTTCCGATGGTCGAGCAGGTCTGATTATGGCGTCGAATCAACATCCAACATGGAGTAGAAATGCGCTTGTTTGTGGGCCATTTGGTGCAGTTCAAGTTGATGACGCCACGCTTGAATGGAGAGACGCTGCAAATGCTTTGGTTGAGCACACTGCACCAACACCAAGTGAATGGGAATCAGCCGATCACGTTTCGCTCATCGCGCACACTCTGCGCTCTGGGGTTGATCGACGACTTCTGGGAAGACAGCATCACGAACAAACCCGTGCATTCATTGAAGCTGCTTGCTTGAGTGCGTTCACTCTCGAATCTGAATCGCCATACAAGATGTCAGAAATTCTCGGCGAAGGTTGAGAGCGTGTGTATAGAAATGATTCGCAGCGACGGGAAATTCCAGAGCCGAGAAATTTACAGAGTGATGTCTGAAATCTTCACTTGAACATACGACTGACGATGACCCTTGTGTCGTCGATATCCCTTGCGGCGGCTGTACTTGTTCAGCACAGTCTTTGCTCCACGCTTGATTCCAATGATCTCGGCAGTGACCGTGACTTTGTCCAAATATGGAAGACCGATTGAAGCGACAGAACCGTCCTCTTTGCCGACGGCAAGAACTTTGCCGAAAGTAAGAGTCTTCGTTCCATCTGGAATCTTGCGAAGGTCAATATCAAGAACATCGTCCTTGCGGACCATGATCTGAGTTCCACTATCTTCAATAATCGCGTACATGGGGCGTTGAGTGTACATCAAATTGCGGAATTCGCCAACTGCCGCAGAGGTTGGACCTTCAAACGCCTCTGCGCCTCGCGCATTGTCTCTTCCCGCTTACAAAATGCGAAGCGCAGCCAACGCCGATCTGGACTTGCTGGGTCATAAAACGCACTCGCTGGAATTGTGGCTACCCCCGCTTTGACCAATGCTTTCGCAGCTGTGACATCATCCGAAAATCCCGCTCCCATTGCATCGGCCAAAATAAAATATGAACCTTCTGGGCTCACACACGAAAATCCAACCTCTTGCAGAATCTCCAACATCATTGAACGGCGGTTGGAATACTCCCGTCGAAGTTCTTCAAGATATGCACCATCTTCGCAGACTGCGTTGAGTGCATCCGCTGCAGCGCGTTGGAACGGAGTTGGAGCGCAAAAAGTCAGAAACTGGTGTGCTGATCGGATTGCACGAGTGATTGGCTCTGGAGCAATTGCCCATCCGACTTTCCATCCTGTCAGCGAGAAAGTTTTTCCAAGGCTTCCCATGATTACAGTTCGCTCGCGCATTCCAGGAAGCGCAGAGATCGAACGGTGTGATCGAGCAAATGTGATTGCGTCATAGACCTCGTCGGAGAGAATGAGAGAGTTGAACTCTTTGGCAAGTGCTGCGACAATTTTGTATTCCTCCTCGTCGAACATTCGACCAGTGGGATTATGCGGGGAATTAAAAAGAATCGCACGAGTCTTTTTGGAAAATGCGCTTCGCAAGAGTGCCTCTGTAATACGAAAATCAGGGCCATCCAGTCTGACTCTGCGTGCAGTTGCTCCGGACATTGCAACGCATGCGGCATAGGAGTCATACGAAGGATCGAGGAGGACAATTTCATCGCCCGGGTTGCATAAACCAAGAAGGACCGCGGCAATCGCTTCTGTGCAACCCGCCGTCACGGTGATCTCGCGTTCTGGATCGGCCGCAAATCCGCACATCGTTTCGGTGTAACGGCTGATCGCACGATTTGTTTCTGGCAATCCAAATGAGCGTGCGTACTGACCAAATCCACCGTCAATCGCGCGCTTTGCAGCATCTTTCACGAAGTCAGGGCCATCGAAATCTGGAAAACCCTGCCCAAGATTGACGGCTTTATGCTCGACCGCCAAACGACTCATCGTGCTGAAGATGGATTCTCCAAATGGTGCGAGGCGGGTGCTGGTGTGTTGGATGATCTCTGTCATGTTGCGGGCTCTTTTCTTCGTCATCAAATGTGAGGTGGACATCAATGCCAATGGTGTGCGATCATAGTGCGGTGCCAGCAGCCCCCACCGCCAATGCCAAAGTTCTCGTCAACGAGATTTTTTCGGACGAAGCGATTCTCGCGCTGAATAAGGTTGCAGGCATGGTGACCCAACCGGGAATTGGCCATCTGAATGACAGCCTGATGAACGGGATCTTTACCAAAGAACGCGTTGCATTGACTCGACTTGGTACAGAACGAGACTATGGACTTCTGCATCGCTTGGACAGAGAAACATCGGGAGTGATTCTTGTCGCACGCACTGCGGATGCATACGACAAGATTCGCGGACAATTTGAAGCGCGCACGATTGAGAAAACATATCTCGCCATCGTTCGCGGCAGACTTCCCAGCGTGGAAGGGTGCTGTCGGCAATCTCTCAGCGAAGTACGCCGCGGCGATATGAAAATCAGCGTGCCATCACCTCGTGGCGAAACTGCTGTTACACATTGGCGGGTGCTTGCTTCCACCAAAGAAATGGCAGTGGTTGCATGTGCGATTGAAACTGGAAAACTGCATCAAATACGCTCGCATATGGCATATCTTGGCGCACCAGTTGAAGGAGATCGAGTCTATAGATCGTTGCTGCCACCCAACACCAGCGCACTGCCCGCCAATCAACGACATCTGCCTCCAACGCTGCGATTGCACGCGTGGAGAATCGCATTGACCCATCCAACTACTGGCAAACGAATCGAAATTGAAGCGCCGATTCCGAAAAACATCTTGGAATTGATTGGGCAATGCCTGTCAAGCCAAGGCACCAAAGGATTGCCAACAACTCAATCAATGCAACGGATCACATCACAAATCCAAGGAGAAAATTGGTGGATCAAATCCAAAGTCAAAGCGAAATAGGAAACTCTTTTCCAAAGCAAGAAAAGTCCAGAGTTCGCAGAGTGTTCTTTCGATTGCTGAAAGTTGTCGCAATCGTCGTGGCAGTTTCTGTTGCTGGCGGCGTGATCTTGTGGAATTGGCCAACTGCTTTTTATACGGTCGCAACTGCGCTTGGACGTTTCAGTTCTGGAGTGCGCTTGGAGGAAATAATCGTGCGCGGAATTGCCACGCCGACGCTCGATGGCGGCGTTTCATCTCCAAATGCCCCCCTGCAGCCTGACCGAACACCAATCTTGTTCCTGCATGGTTGGGGAACGAGTAAAGAAGCAATGATGAGCGAAATGAAGTGGTTTGTTTCGACTCGCAGAGTCATCGCCCCAGACTTGCCAGGATTTGGCGCAAATGCACTGCAACCAGATCAACCTGCGCTTGACGGAGATGGATATGTGAAGTGGATTGAGGAGTTTCGAATCGCTGCGAATCTTGGGAGAATTGATGTTGTTGGAGAATCGATGGGAGGCGCGCTTGCGGCTGCGTATGCGGCGGCGTATCCCGATTCTGTACGGCGAATCGTCTTGCAATCTGCGGCTGGGTTGGAGGCTCCGAAGGTCAACGCATTCATGCGTGATGTGCAATCTGGGAAAAACCCACTCTTGATCGCAAGTTCATCGGACTTTGATCGTGTGATTGGACTCTGCTTTGCCAAACCTCCGCCAATCCCCACGCCCTTCAAACAATTTCTCGTCGACCGTGCAATTTCCAACTTACCTCAACAGAAAGAAATGGCCAAGGCACTCCAAAGTTTTCTGATGAATGGCAACGCTGGAATCTTGGGATCGATTCACGCTCCAACGCTGATTCTGTATGGCACCGCCGACCAAATCACAGATTCATCACTGCTGAATGTGTATCGAGACGGCATTCGAAACTCGACTGCAGTATTGATCGAAGGCGCAGGACATGTTGTTTTTTATGACGCTCCCAAAGAAACTTTTCGGGCGATGACCGCATTCTTGGATTGAAAGCATTTACAAACGTTCAATCACAGCTTTCGCAAATTCGTTTGTGCCAAGTTTTCCCCCCAAATCCCGTGTCTTGCATCCATCGACAAGCGCTCGGTCATAGGCCGTTCGGATGCGAGTGGCAATCGCAGCAAGCGATGTATCCGAATGTTTTTCTGCGATGTAATTGAGCATCATCACCGCACTCATGGTGATTGCAAGCGGATTTGCGACGCCTTTTCCTGCAATATCCGGGGCGCTTCCGTGCACGGCCTCGAAAATTGCGCAGTGTTCACCGAGATTGGCACCAGGGACAACACCCAGTCCTCCAACAAGACCAGCGCATAAATCGCTGATGACATCACCGTAGAGATTTTCCATAAGCAAGACATCAAAGCGCGTCGGGTCTTGCACAAGGCGCATACACGCCGCATCGATAATGAGTTCTTCATATTCGATCGATTGAAATTTACTTTCGTGCACTTCTCGAGCACACTTGATAAACATTCCGTCAGACAATTTCATTATGTTTGCTTTGTGAAAGACGGAGACTTTCTTGCGATTGCGGTGAACGGCATATCGGAATGCGAATTCAGCAATTCGCAAACACGCAACGCGAGTTGCCACCTTCACACTTGTCACCACGCCGCTGGTGATCTCATTTTCAATGCCGGCATAAAGGCCTTCTGTGTTTTCTCGAACAACAACGAGGTCTACATTTTCAAAGCGTGTCTTCACACCATTGAGCGAACGAACTGGACGGATAGCGCCATACAAGTCGAGTGTTTTTCGCATTGCGACATTGACCGAAGAAAAACCTCCACCCACTGGAGTGGTGCATGGACCTTTCAGCGCAACGCCATGCTTGCGTATTGCTTCAATCGTTGCAGTCGGCAGGAGATCCTTCCCACCCGCTTCAAGCGCAGCAACTCCTGCCAAGCATTCAACCCAATCAATCGGAGCCTTTGCTGCAGCGAGAATTTCTAGGGCAGCACTTGCGACCTCGGGGCCAATTCCATCGCCAGGAACAAGAACTGCGGTGTATTTCATCAAGTGCGGACGATAGCAAGTTCAGCCCTTTGCCTGCAGAGAGTGCTGAACACTTTTCGAGGTGCAATAGAAAAGGCTCCCATCAGCATTGAGCCGATGGGAGCCTGGAGGTTGCGGGACTAAAAACTTCTAAACCTGAAAACTAGAATCAACCATTCCCTGGAATCGTCAACTTCATGCCGACCTTCAATGTGCTTGGATTTGCTCCAATCACTGACTTGTTGGCTTCATAAATCTTCTTCCAATTCGAGCGATTTCCATACGCCTTGTCCGAGATTGATGCGAGAGTTTCGCCCGAGACAACGACATGCTGACTGCCGGCAGAAACCGCCGACCCTGACGACTGGGTTGTACTTGCGACTTTCGCAGATGCTCCGCCAGCCTTCGCTGGAAGATTGATCTTCTGACCAATCTTCAGATTCGATGCGCTCAATCCAGGATTCACTGCAACGATTTCCTTCCACCTGTTGGTGTCTTTAAACCACACACCGGAAATTGCTGTCAGCGTGTCACCTGCTTCGACGGTATAGACCGTGAACGACGGACTCTTGGCTTTCGTAGCAACCACTTTCTTCTCTGGTGTCAAAGGCGCAGGAGAGTTGGTCACAATTGGCGTAAAATTTGTTGGCGGCAAATCGGATGGAAATGCAGTCCCACCAACAACAACTGTTGGATTCTGGATCGCGATAGGCGTCCCAATTGGATTCCCTGTAGATGGTGCAAAAGCAGGACCAGAGAGAGTGGGTAATCCGTTTGGATTGGCCGTCATCGTGCCAGTTGTAGTGCCAGTTGTGGCTGCGCCAATTTCCGGAAGGGTATTGCCCATTCCGTTGAGTGGCTGACCATCAATGGCCGGTGTCATTGTGAGGGTTGGGCTTTCGCTGACTTGTGGGGATGAATCTGAAATCGATTCTGTTGGCGTGGTTGGCGCCATAAAACCGTAATAAATCCCTGCAAGAACGAATAAACCTACGACAGAAAAAACGACAATCTTAGCTCCGCGAGTCATTGTTGGACCTCCATGTCCAGAATTTGAAAGAACCGTCCGTGAAAAGAAACTATGCCGAAGTGGGATTGACGACCCCTCCGGAGACTGTTGTGGCGAGATCAGAAACTGGATGATCTTGCCTCTTGAAATAAATCATAGGGGCGGCAATCACGACAGAACTGACCGTACCAGCAAGCAAGCCGATGATGAAAGTGAAGGCAAACGGCTGAATAGCCGGTCCTCCGTAGAGATATAAAACCAATGCGCTGAGGAGGGTGGTTCCACCTGTCATCAGCGTTCGGCTGAAAGTTTGATTGATCGCATTATTGATATTTACCCAAGTAGCAAACTGTTTTTTGCCCTTGTTTTCTCGGATGCGATCGAGGATGACGATTGTGTCGTTCAATGAGTATCCAATGATCGTCAAAAGGGCGGCAATAACATTGAGATCTATACGAAACTCTTCCATAAAAGTCATCTTGGCAA
>CAMBWI010000076.1 GCA_945871445.1 Singulisphaera sp. GP187
GCAAATTATCGTTCGCTTGCTACAAAGGTGAAGGCGACCAAGCCGGATATGGTCTATTTCGGTGGAACAACTCAGAGTAATGCTGGACAAGTTGCCAAAGACATGCGATCGGGTGGATACGAAGGAATGTTTATGGTGCCGGATGGATGCTTTGAACAAGCATTTATTGAAGCCGCTGGAGCTGCAAATTTGAATGGCAAGACATACATCACATTCGGTGGTTTGCCCCCTGAAAAAATGACTGGAAAAGGCGCAGAGTTTTGCGCTGCATACCAATCGAAGTTTGGCGCAGAGCCCGAAGCGTATGCATCCTATGGGTATGAATCTGCCCGAGTGATCTTGCAGGCGATCGCACAAGCAAAGACAAAGGATCGAGCAGGAATTCTGGCCGCGGTTGCTGCGACGAAAGATTTCAATGGCGTTCTTGGTCAGTGGAGTTTCGACGCCAACGGTGATACATCAAGTCGCGTGATGAGTGGGCAGACGGTAGAAGAGGGGAAATTTGTTTTTGTGAAAGTTTTGGGGAATTGATACTCTCCAACGTCATAGTTTTCGCATGCACCCTGACGAGGCGAGACCGAATGTCCCATTCATATGCTTGACTTCGAAGTCTTCACTCAACAACTGATCACAGGCCTTTCCAATGGCATGATTATCGCGTTGATCGCCATCGGATACACAATGGTGTATGGCATCATCGAGTTGATCAATTTTGCTCACGGCGATGTTTTTATGCTTGGGGCGTTTCTGGCATTGACATTGTTGGGCGCACTTGGAATGGAAGCGTGGGGACCTTCGGGTCAGGTTTTCGGAGTTGCATTGATGCTCATTGGCAGCGCCGTTTTTTGCGGGGGGTTGAATTGGTCTCTTGATCGGTTGGCATATCGCTCGCTGAGAAAATCATCCAAGTTATCTTTGCTCGTCTCTGCAATTGGATGTTCATTTGTTTGTATGAATCTTGGATTGTTTTGGGGCGGAGCTCCGATGGAAGTCTTCTCCAATGGGAATTCTGCGGCAGCACCAAAGCATTTTCCAGCGATCATTCCACAAATCAATTTGCTCGGTGATGGATTCCTTCGCATAACACCAGCGGATCTTTTGGTATTTACAGTCACAATTCCGCTGATGGTTGGCCTGACCATCATGGTCAAGCGAACTCGTTTGGGACGTGCGATGCGAGCTGTTGCACAGGATCCAACTGCAGCATCTCTGATGGGAATTCCCGTTGATCGTGTCATCGGCGCTACTTTTTTCATCGGCGGTGCGCTTGGCGGTTTTGCCAGTGTGATTTATTCGCTCTACAACAATACGATCGGTTTTCAGATGGGCACTCGAGCGGGACTCGACGCATTCACTGCCGCAGTACTTGGAGGCATCGGCAGTTTGCCAGGTGCGGTACTTGGTGGATTGACAATCGGCTGCGTGCGATCTATGAGTGATCAATATCTTGAAACTCGTTGGACGAACACAATCGTTTTCTGCATTTTGGTGTTGATCTTGATTTTTCGTCCCAATGGACTTCTCGGAAAGACTCGCAAGGAGAAAGTCTGACGATGCGCTGGCGACCTGGTCCCATCTTCATCATTCTTGCATTGGCGGGGTTGCTTCCACTGCTTGATATTTTCTTGCCACCGAAGTTGCAAATGTGTGAAGCAGTGCGCGGAGTTTTTCTCTACGCAATTCTTGCGCTTGGTCTGAATGTTGTCACGGGATATGCAGGGATGTTGAATCTTGGAATCGCTGCATTTATGGCTGTTGGTGCGTATGCATTCGGTATTCTCACCTGCGAAATTTATCCATTTCAACTGGGATTTTGGCCTGCGCTCGCGCTGACAATTCCAATCGGCGCGATAGCGGGATTTATCTTGGGTGCGCCAACTTTGGGATTGCGAGGGGACTATCTCGCTATCGTGACTCTAGGCTTTGGAGAAATTATCCAAGATGTTCTGAAGAATCTTGAAGTGGTGACAAAAGGAACACAGGGAATCAATCCACTGCCTGCACCAAACTTTGGTGGAGGCGAATGGACTGCAAATGATGAGTACAAGTGGTACTACTTGTTCTTCGTACTTTTAGTGGTGACAGTCATAGCGGCACGCAATTTGGAGCGCTCGCGTTTGGGGCGTGCATGGTTCAGTATTCGCGAAGATGAAATTGCTTCACGGTCGATGGGAATTCGAGTTGAGAGAATCAAGTTGATTGCATTTGCAACTGCTGCAGCGATCGCGGCTTTCGCTGGTGGACTCTCCGCAAGTGTCCTCAGTTCAACGGGCGAGCCTAGCAATTATGACTTTCAGATTTCCATTCTTGCACTGTGCATTGTGATCGTTGGAGGTATTGGCAGCATTGCTGGTGTGCTTGTCGGATCGTTGGTTATGGTTGGACTCAATTCGATCGTGCTTGTGAAGGCAACTGCATGGATGGCTGCAAATGGGATTGGCAGTCAAGGAAATGTCCTGCTTTCACCAAATAATTGGAAGTTTTTGATTTTTGGTCTTGCATTGATTTTGGCTGTGCGGTTGAAGCCAAACGGGTTGATTCCACCGCGCATCCAAAGGGCGAAGCAATGAGTGTGCTTCAAGCCCATGGAATCACTGTCAAATTTGGCGGGTTGATCGCAGTGCAAGATGTACATTTCACAGTCAAGCAAGGGGAGATCTATGCAGTCATCGGCCCCAACGGCGCTGGGAAGACAACATTGTTTAATGCCGTGACTGGAATCTATGCTCCCACGGAAGGTCATGTTGAATTCAATGGTCACGAGATCGTGGAACCGCTGACTCGTTGGGTGATTTTTAAATTTGTGTGTGCGTTTTTCGCCGTGGGAGTTTTCACTGTTGTGGGGCTCAACATCGAAACGATTTGGAAAGCGGTGATTATTGATAACTATAAATTTGGCCAGCCCTTTCCTTGGTCAGTTGCTGCGACCAGTTGGTACTCAACGATTTGGAGTTTGCCTCTTGTAAAAAATCTTTTGCCACTTTGTGTTGGCGGCGGGATTGGAGTTGGCGCAGCTGCTGTGAGTTGGTCGCGTGGACGAAGTGCACCAGACCATATTGCACGCTCTGGCGTTGCAAGAACATTTCAGAACATTCGACTCTTCAACGAGCTGAGCCTGGTACAAAACGTTCTCGTTGGCATGGATTACAGAATGAAGACTGGATTCATGAGTGCGCTCTTTCGGCTTCCAATGTTCTATCGCGAGCGGAGAGAATTTTACGAATCAGCAGTAAAATTGCTCGAATTTATTGGACTTGGCGATCGAGCAGAACAAGCAGCGGGAAGTTTGCCATATGGATTTCGACGCAGACTGGAAATCGCTCGCGCACTTGCAGGAAAGCCAACAATCATCTTGCTTGACGAACCAGCAGCAGGAATGAATCCATCGGAAGTTGTCGGGTTGATGGCGCTCATTCGACAAGTTCGGGAGAGTGGAATAACTGTTGTCTTGATCGAACACCACATGCGATTGGTGATGGGAGTCTCTGACAAAATTCTGGTGCTCCAATATGGACGACAAATAGCAGAGGGAACTCCAGCGGAAATTCGTGTGAATCCGAAGATCATCGAGGCCTATCTTGGCTCGGAGGATCACGGATGAGCGACTTTCTTTTGGATGTTCGCAATCTGCATTCGAGCTATGGACAAATTGAGGTCTTGGGTGGTGTCTCATTGCATGTGACTGAAGGGGAGATCGTCTCGCTGATTGGAGCCAACGGAGCAGGTAAAAGCACAACGCTGATGTCGATTAGCCAAGTTGTGCAGCCTCGCAGTGGTGATGTTCGCTTTGCTGGGGAATCGATTCTGGGCCTTCGCCCAGATGAGGTCATTCGTCGTGGACTAGTTCAAGTTCCTGAAGGCCGCCGAGTCTTTCCAAGAATGACGGTGCTTGAAAATCTGATGATGGGGGCATATTTACGCAACGACACAGCGGGTGTCGAACACGATCTTGGCAAGGTCTATGAACTTTTCTCAGTTCTGAAGGAACGGGGGAGTCAAATCGCAGGAACTCTTTCCGGCGGCGAGCAACAAATGCTTGCGATTGGCCGCGCTCTCCTCAGCAAGCCTCGACTTCTGATGATGGATGAACCATCGATGGGGATCGCACCCATACTTGTGTCCAGAATTTTCGCAGCTATTCGACAGTTGAACAGTGAAGGTTTGACTGTGCTGCTTGTAGAGCAGAATGCACGAGCCGCATTGGGGCTTTCGGCTCGTGGATATGTTCTCGAAACGGGAGCGATTCAATTCGAAGGGCCATCGAGTGAACTTCTCAGTGATCCACGAATTCAAAGTGCTTACTTGGGCGATTGAGAAGAAGACCGAGCGAACAGCCCGAATCACCACTCGTCGATTGCTGTCAGATGAACCTCCGGCTTGTTGCGCCGAATATCCAACTCTGACATCTCGTCAGGTCGTTCATCGAATGCAACGCGGTCAACTGAGAAGAAACCTTCAAAGCTCCACTGCGGCATATTTTCTTCCACGTGATCATTTACAAGTCGTTCCATTTCTGCAAGGCTTCCTGCCGTCGCCCATACTGTGATGTATGCGCCTTTCCCACGTCGATCTTGGCGTACCGCAAGAATGATTGCGTGCCAAAGAACCATTCCAAGTCGTCGTCCACTTTCATCGACATTTGCATCGGGATCAACATCTAATTCAAGTCCCCATGCTTCGCGCAGCTGCAAGAGAATTTCGTCCAAGTCCGGACTCTGATCATCTTCAGTACGAAGCACTTCCCGTAATTGAGATGGAGGTTCTGGTGATCGATCCAAATCGTGCGGCCATGTTTCTAGAACTTCACGGAGTCCATGTCGAGAAAGCATCAGTTCGACTTGGCGCCGCATATTGATAGGCACATTGATCAAGAGGCCTTTCCAAGTATCCAAGAAAATTTCGACAAATGGTTGCTCTGCATTTGCGCCTGCTCCGATGGACCCATCTTCCAGAAGGAGTGGTTCGAAGCGCTTCCAGACTTTTAGAAAATCATCAGTTGGAATCATCTCTGACCCAAGATAAATATCGAGTGCTCGGTACGCATCACGCGAGCCAATTTCGACAATGGGCACAACCTCGGAAGGAAGAAAATCAAACGCATCGCGGATGAGGGCGCTCAATCGATCGTGACTCAGCACAATATGAAACGCATAGGTATCAGGATCGCCATCATCGCCTGGCGTGTATTCAAGGGTGTATCCCTGCTTGGGTGCAGGCAGAGAAATCGGTTCAATCCCAAGGGGAAATTGATATCCCTCAACTTCGGAGCGCTTCAGGTCATGGCGTAATTCATACTCGCGCATAATGCCAATGTTAGTGGAGAGACCCCTTGGAAAAAACCCCTCGTTCGTGTGCTTGGGAAAACGCAAGAACGAGCCATGTCCACTCTGCGCAAAGGTAAGGAATCTCGCGCTCCTCATGGATGCGGCGAATGGATTGATGCAGCGACTCAGAAAGTGTCGACTGCCAGCTGCCATCTCCTCGATCACAGAAATATGTTCGACATCCGGTGGGTCGCTCGCCGTGAATTGAGCAAAGTTTTCCATCAAGATAGACGCAAGCACCTTGCTGCATCGCATTCGTCGCAGATGCCGTGGAAATCACTCGCCGTGAATTTCTATATGTCCACGCTGCTTCTAATCCAGTGACTGCAAGGAGGTGATCATGATTCTTGAATTGGCAACAGCGACCGCTGGCAAGGCAAACAGGTCTATGAAGTTCGACGACTGTTGCAGAATGTTCATGGAGTGCTCTGAGTGCTTCGTCGATCAGGGGATCCGCTGAGAGCGTCCACCAAATTCGCATCGTGTCATCTTGCGGGGGATGTTCTGGAAGAAATGGATTCAACGCAGATTGGTGGGATCACCACGGCGCAGAATGATTGTCGACATGATCTCGCTCGCGCAAGATTCGGATTTGCTCGATCGGATAAAGCGTCCCATTATCCATTCCCAAACATGGTGTTTTCGCTTTCGCCGCCTTCCAAGCCTTTGGAGTCGCTAGATTTTCAGGCCAAAATGGCCATGTTCTGCACTGAGCAGGTCGTGCGGTATAAACCCCACAGAGTGCGCGGCCAGGTTGACTGGTTCGGTCAAGAAAGACGCAGTCAAATCCGTGCGGCGTTTCAGATTCATTGAGCGATCTTCGATCTGCAATTGCGCGCGTGTACTTCGCTGTGAATTCTTCGTCAGTCAGACCAAGCGCAACGGCCATTGCACGACCTTCATCTGCGGTATACCAAACAGCGCCTGGACCGCCTGTGCAACAATTCCCGCACTGTGAGCAGGAGAAGCGAAGCCCATCTTTGTACCACTCTGGTCTTTTATCGGGGCTCAAATCTTGCTTCGAGTTCTGGTCCGAGGATTCAGCATTCGAATTCGCCATAGACGTCCATAGAGTTCTGTTTCATCCGATCGACGCGGGGAATTACTCCCCGTCGTCGGATGCCGTTGCTTCGCTGGATTCCAGAATCAATTGTTCCTTCGCGGAATTGCCAGAAAGGTCCTTGATTGTTGGTGCCGATCCGATTCGATCTGCTCCGAGAGCTTCAGCTGCCATTGCGGCGGCCTCCATCTCAGCAGCTTCTGTGAATTCTTCACCCGTACTTTCGACGAGGTGCTTGATTACGAGATTGGTATAGATCTCGAAGCCGGTTCCAGCTGGAATGAGATGTCCTAGGAGTACGTTTTCCTTCAAGCCAACGAGAGTGTCGACAGCGCCCTTGAGAGCCGCTTCGGTCAGCACCTTGGTGGTCTCTTGGAAACTTGCGCCCGA
>CAMBWI010000077.1 GCA_945871445.1 Singulisphaera sp. GP187
GTCGTGTCGAGTTGACTCCTCGACTCAACGGAAAAAGAATGTCGATGATTATGGTTCCAGACCGAACCAAGATCGACTCTGCGAAGAAGAAATCGGGCGGTACTGCAAAGCCACCGAAAGATCCTGCTGCAAAGGCTGCAAGTGAGAAGACTGCGGGCGAATCGAAAACAAAAAAAGCTCTTATTGTTGAAGTACCTGCTTCGGCCATCTCGGAAGTCTCTGCTATCAACGCGTCAACTTCGCAACCATAAAATCGTTCAAGCGCGGACTGATTTGCCCCCGATTTTCGCACGCTCTACGACTTGAAATGGGCAACAAGTGTCGAAAAACGACACGGGTTGCCCATTTCAGAGGCTCGACGCTGCAGTGCTTGCGCGCATTCGTTTGCGTGCCCAGCCGTGAAAAGTTCTCTCGGGCGAGTTCCGCAGGCGGCCGACGGCACTTGCAATAAAATATCGCAAACCAGATCGTGTCGGTCGCCGAGGACTGTCTGAGCCCCGAGAGGACTTTCCACGGCTGCCCACCTTTGTATTACCGCGTTTGTTTCCGCGTTTGTTTCCGCGTTTGTTTTCGCGGCTGTTTCCGCGGCTGTTTCCGCGTTTGTTTCTGCGGATGTTTCTTGGGCTGTTTCCGCGTTTGTTTCCGCGGATGTTTCTTGGGCTGTTTCCGCGGCTGTTTCCGCGGCTGTTTCTACGACGCGAAATTCTGTAACACCAATCAACCAAAGAAAAACCGCTTCTTGCTGAACGCAAGAAACGGTTTGTTAATCTCACTAAAAACGATGGTAAATCGTCAATAAATCAATTTGTTGTTCCACCCTGACCGCCGCGGCCGCCACCACCCTGGCCTCCGCCACCACCGCCTCCACCACCTTGACCGCCGCGCATACCACGGAACATTTCGCCTCTCTCATCTTCATCAATCGTTCCATCTTTATTCTTGTCCGCCTTCTTCGCTGCTTCTTGGAATTGTTCTGGAAGTTCTGAAATCTTTCCGGTTCCAAATGCGCCAGCGTTGCGCCCACCATCACGACCCTTTGGCATCAACTCTTGCTGCTCAGGTGTCAGCAGGCCCTTCAATTGATCCATATATCGCGTCCCCATTGCACCGCGATCATCCATCAAGTTTCCAACTGGATCTGTGGCATTGTTCTGTCCAAACCCTCGGCCCATCATAGACATTGGCGAAACGGTTCCAGACATCACGCCAATCATGCGTTCGGATTCTTCCAATCTCTGCTGTGGTTCCTCTTTGCGAGTTGCAGTAACGAGTCGTTCGTTCATACCTGTCAATTCTGCGATGTATGCAACCTGCAATGCGGAAATTGAGGTGCGTGCATCCGCCGAAAGATCCGCCAATTCAAGCGCCTTTGTGAACATTTCCGTTGTTCGTGTTTGGCGATAGATGCGACGGAACGCAGCAGCCAATGCCGCTTGATTAAACTTTGCTCCATCTTCCGCAGGCATCGCACCAACAATGCTTGTTCTGAATTGATCGTTCACTTCACGAACAGCTTTGCGCAAAGCGATCTGCCGCTCTGCCATCGCCTTCGCAGCAGCGATGTCGCCGTCAAGCACAGTTCGCATCATCTTTGGATCGCTTTGGTCGATGTAACTATCACGTGAGACCAGCGCGTTGTCGAGTTGCAGTTCGTAATCGTCCAGTGTCTTTGCAGATCCGTCGATTGAAGTTTGTGAGACTCCTGCTTCATCCATCACAACAAAGAGATTGGTCGCTTCGCCAGAAAGAATCGCATTGTCCATCGACTTTTCACGGCGAAGGAAGCGCTGAAACTTCGGCCAATTCGCAGCCTGATTATCGGCAAGCGTTGCTTCGATCCCACTGATGACAACCTGCTTGAATGCGGCTTTTTCCGCAGCCCAACGATTGATTTCAGCGACGATCTCTTCCATGACTGCTTTTGTTTCAAGATCAGCGCCAGTGGCCTTGCGTTCTGCTGCCATTTCTTCGCCCATTTTTGACATTCGTTCGGAGAAGAACTTCTGGCGCGCCTCATCAGTTAATGGACCACCATTCTCAACTTCCATCTGTTCAACATCTTGCTGAATTGTGTCGCGCATCGTTCGCATTTTCTCGCGCATATCGCCACCCATAAAGCTCTGGAACATTCGCATTCCCGCCTCTTGAATCTTCTGCTGTGACTCTTCTGCAGCAGGATTGAAGGCGAGGTCATAATCATTCAATAGCGTTTCAACGATCAGCATCTGACCTTCGTCGAACGCAAGTTGTTCTTTAAAGAGCGGAATATCGCGGCGCAAGAAATCCGCCTTGTATCGAGTCATAAGTTGACTGAATGCGCCCATTCCTCGACCACCACCACCACCGCCGCCACCCCAACCGCCTTGACCGCGACCTTGACCTCCGCCTTGACCTCCGCCTTGACCTTGGCCACGACCACCCTGACCTTCGCCGCCTTGCCCAGCTTGTGGCCTATTGCTAGCAGCGCCGTCGGCTTGCTTCGCATCCTTCTCCTTTGCAGAAGGCGGATTTGCGGTTGGCGCGCCCTGTGATGCGCCTTGAAAGGCAAACGCACTTGAACCAAGCATAGAAAGGCTCAAGATGAAAGCAGACGAAACAATGGTGGAGCGAAATGTAGATGTGGTCATTTGGTGAATTCTTTCCGTTTGAATATCGAAGTATAAAACGTGATGTTTAAAGAGAATAACGCATAGAGCCCACACAGCGCTCTGCATTCTTATGTGTTTGCTAGAAAAGTCTTATTTGGGGACAATTTCTCGAATATTATCTGCCGTCAATTTGATGTTGAAAGCTTAAAAATCATGCCAGGACCATCTTCTCCTGTATCGGTTCCGCAGATATACAAAGTCCCATCGAGCGCCTCCCCGAAGCTAGCGGGGAAAAACCCCCTTTTTCCGCCGACAACAACAGGCGCTGCAGTGACTTTCCCGCCGATGGATCTCAATCCCCACATCGTTCCAACTGCATAGTCGGCGTACAAATAAACACCAGCCAAATTTGGATATTGCGTTCCTCTATAAACAAATCCGCCAGTCACGGAGACGCCATCCTTGCGTGAATACTCCGCGATCGGTTCGATGAACTTTGGATCTGCCTCACTTCGATCCTCAACGCCTTGGGTCGGATGAAAACCTTCACGGGGTCGCCATCCATAATTACCGCCCTTCGTCACAATGTCGATTTCTTCCCACGCATTTTGGCCGACATCGCCCGCGTAAAGTTCTCCTGTCTTTCGATCGAATGACATGCGCCAAACATTTCGAAGTCCGTACGCAAAAATTTCTGGTGCAGAATCTGCCTTGCCAACGAATGGATTGTCGGATGGAATACCGTATGGTTTTCCTTCCGCAGGTTGATCAACATCGAGGCGCAACACAGTTGCGAGAAGTGAATTTGTATCTTGTCCGTTGCCCCATGGATCATTGCCTGCGCCACCATCCCCAATCGAAAGATAGAGATACCCATCAGGTCCAAAGAGAACCGTCCCACCATTGTGATTCCACGCAGGATCAGGCACTTCGAGAAGAATAAATTGCGATGCGGCATCGAACATGCCATCATCCTTTGCTGTGAAACGCGCAAGCACCCCTCGATCTGGTTGCTTCCCAACCTTCTTCGCCGTGTACCACAAATAGACATAGTGATTCTCTGCGAATTTTGGGTGGAAGGCGAGTGAAAGCAAGCCTTGCTCATTGAACTTATCAAAAACTGGTTCTTTAATATCCAAGACAACTCGCCCTTCATTTTCAGGATCGGTTGAATCAATTTCAATCACACGTCCAGCTTGTTCGACAACATAAAGTCGATCACCACGATCTGGCCGAGCGACGACTTGTACTGGACGGATTAATGTTGCCTTCGGCCAAACCCTGCTCATTCGTACCTTTGGAATCGCAGTTTCCGAAATTGAAATTTCGGAAGCAACCGCAGTCGTTGATGAGGTTTTTGAATCTATTGCGGGGGTACTTGCGGGAGCGCTTGCAGGGGTGGTCTGATCTGCAACAGCGAGAGTGGCTACAGAATTTGCGATAAAAATTGAAAGCACGAGAGAGACTGGATTATTCATAAAAGAAAGCATAGGCGACAGAACCATATCGCTCCTTCCATATCGCCAACGCCTTCTTTGATCATGTCGAAGTATCATTTCACAATGACATTCACTTCCATTCTATGCATCGCAATGTGCGTTGCGTGTTGGCAAGTTTCAACGACGCCGGCTCCCGCACCTGCAGCACCACCTGCGACTGCACCTCCAATTGTTCTTGAAAAAGATTTTGTTTCGCTCTTTAATGGCAAGACCCTCGATGGATGGGTCGGAGATACGAATGGATACGCCGTCGAAAATGGCACAATCACATGCCTTGCCAATGGGACGAATTTGTTGACCAAGAAAAATTATGCCGATTTTCATTTGAAGTTTGATTTTCAACTCACCGCTGGTTCCAACAATGGAATTGGCATCCGCACTCCAGAGCAAGGAGATGCTGCCTATGCGGGTATGGAGATCCAAGTGCTTGATGATTCTGATCCAAAATATAAAGATCTCAAGCCTTGGCAATTTCATGGATCGATCTATGGAGTTGTGCCTGCCAAACGAGGGTATCTAAAGAATGTCGGAGAATGGAATTCTCAGGAAATTATCGCTGATGAATCTCATATTCGAGTCATTCTGAACGGAGTCACGATTCTTGATGCCGACATAAAGAAAGCTGCGACGGAAGGAACGATCGACGGAAGGGATCATCCGGGGCTACGCCGCCAGAGCGGAAGCATTGGATTCCTGGGCCACGGTGACAAAGTTTCATTTCGCAATATTCGTATTCGGGAATTGGATTGATGGAATTTGGCTATGCATTCAAGGAAATAAAATCGTGAACACGGGCGTTGATAAGCAACTTCGAAATGAACTCGCGCGTATCGAAGTGTCTCTGGCTTATGCGGGATTTCTGATTGGCGAAGTTCGAATTGTCGACGAAGGATCGTGGGGGCGATTGGATGCGGTCATCGAAGGAACAAACATTGCGGGAAAGATTCAAATTCACCTTGGAAAGAAGGGTCGAATCACTATTGTGCCACAAGGAAATGCGGCAACGGCGATCGCTGCGGCGCTTGCTGCGACAACTCCCGACATCACGGCATCGAATCCTTCGCGACCCACTCCTCTGCAAACCAGCAACACGCAATCCAGCAGCGCGCAAACCGGCGCAAATCCCCCTGCCTTGAGGCGAACTGTGGATGGATTATCGAAACCAAAACCTGCGACACGAAGGACAAGCGTGCGCGGAAATCCTGGCGAGTTGGTCGTGGATTGCTCGAAGTTTGGCGGGTCACTCATCGGGCCAACGGAATGGCGCGGGGTTTCGTACACAACTACAGGTGTATGGCAAGACGCTTTCCATAGTCCGCTATATGAACGAGGGCATAACAATCTTGGAGAATTTTTGGCGATCATCGATGCGTGTCAACGACTCGAGCGCGGTGATCTGGAATGCGTGACGCTATGGAGCGACTCGAAGACTGCGCTCAGTTGGTTCCGCACTGGCAAGATTCGGACGACAATCGATGTCTATGGACAATGCGATACAGCGTTTGCAGCAGCGGTGAATGACGCTATGAAATGGTTGGAATCGGCGAATCGTCCGAAGTGGTTTGCGATGATGTCGCGCTGGGACACATCCGCGCGCGGCGAGAATCCTGCGGATTTCGGACGGAAATAATTGTAGAAACAAGCGTGGAAACAAGCGTGGAAACAAGTGCGGAAACAAGCGTGGAAACAAGCGTGGAAACAAGCGTGGAAACAAGCGTGGAAACAAGTGCGGAATCTATTGCGCCACAGGTTGAGGCGCGGTGCTTATCAGCGGTAAAAGTTCCGATTCTGGAATCGACAAAAAAATCTCTCCGAACTTTGGATCGAAGTGCGTTCCAAGGCAGCGTTTAATTTCAGCACGGACCTCGCTGATCGACCGCGCAGGACGATAAAAGCGTGCGCTGGTCATCGCATCGAAACAATCTGCGATACACAATATCCGACCCAATTGAGAAATTTGCTCACCCTTTAAATTATCTGGATAGCCGCTGCCATCCCACCGCTCATGATGCTGCAACATTCCAGGCAAGAGGTCGCGCACCTGCGGGATATCTTTTA
>CAMBWI010000078.1 GCA_945871445.1 Singulisphaera sp. GP187
TCGTGATCGAAGTCGCTGATGGCGCAACAGGAACTCCCCTCTTTGAATATGCGGACGTTGATAACACCAAGCGATTATCGCTGGAAAAAATGTCAGTTTGGGGAAGTCTTGAAAAGAGTTTCACCGACTGGATCGATGTTGTTGTAAAAGTCTGCAACGCATCCTGATTTTTAACAAACGCTTGTAAATGCAATCCCCAATGTGGCAAGCAAAAAATGCAATTTTAATTGGTGTTACTTTGGCATTGACTTCTGTCTTGGTGACCACTGCTTGCAAAGTCGGACCAAATTATGAAAAGCCGCAAGTCTTGCAAGCTGATTTGTGGACACCACCTGTCGAAGGTCCGATTACGACTGCCGAACCAAACCTTCTTGAATGGTGGAAGCGGTTTGACGATCCCGTTCTCGACCAGCTGATCGTGCAAGCGCAGGAATCGAATGCGACAATCGAAAAGTCGCTTGCGAATGTTCGTATCTCGCTGGGTGCGCTTGGCATTTCTGAAAGTCAGTTTTGGCCGACAATTGGAACCATGTTCCAGTATCAGCGCATCAAGACCAACCAGTCCCAACTCGCATCCCAAGGGGTAGTGATAGAGCCATATAATCTCTGGCTTGGTGGGGTTGCGATGACATCTTGGGAAATCGATGTGTGGGGTCGCGTTGCCAGAATGGTCGAAGGCGCAAAGGCGACGTTGGAATCAACTGTCGAAGATTTGCGTGGAGTGCTGATTTCTATTCGCTCGCAAGTCGGAACGACATATATGAATGTCCGAACTCTGCAGATGCAATTATCAATTCTGCGCCAATCGGTAAAGAACTATCAAACCACTCTTAACCTCGCCAAAGATAAATTCAAAGCAGGGACCAACACGCTGCTTGAAGTGAATCAAGCTCAAACCGATCTCGATATCCTGACTGCCAGCATTCCTTCCACGGAAAGCAGTCTGGATGCCGCGATATTTTCTCTTGCCTATTTGTGCGGAACAACCTCTGGACCAATGAAATTATTGCTTGGCCAACCCGCACCACTTCCGCAGATGAATGATGAAATTGGCATTGGAATCCCCGCTGAATTGCTCAGAAGACGGCCCGATGTTCGCAGTAGCGAACGATTGGTTGCGGCTGCAGTTGCCAATATTGGTGCGCAAGAAGCGCTCAATCTGCCAATCTTTTCTCTCACTGGAAATTTTTATCTTGCAGCCAACGAGTTTTCAGGACTTGGCCAGCAAGGTAGCCCAGCCTATTCATTTGGCCCCTCAATTTCTTGGCTGGTTTTTCAAGGCGGCTATGTCAATTCGCTGATCGCTCAAAGCAAAGGTCAAGCTCAGGCCGCTCTTGCGGGCTATCGAGATACGGTGCTAGATGCAATGCGTGATGTCGAAACTGCGATCGTCGTACTTTCGAATGCAAAGAAATCCGAGATGCTATACATCACTGCAGAAAAGAGCGCGCAGCAAACATACGACCTCGCCAATCTTCAATACATGGCAGGCCGAACGAGTCTCGATACATTGATCCAAGTTCAAAACGACCTTCTCAATGCTCAGACAAAACTCGCCGATAGCCAAGGCTTGGTTGCACAGAACACAGTCAGCCTCTATCGCGCTCTTGGCGGTGGATGGGAAGATGGCGCAATAAATCAAACTGCGCAACGATCAGCTGGAATGAAGGACCCATCATGAAATCTACTCCATCGTTTTTCGCTTCTCTTATGATCGCATCGACGATTCCATTGTCGTGCGGGCAACAACCAGCGGCACTTGTGCGACCCACAACTATGCCTGTAACCACAGCTCTCGTCAAAACAGCAACTATTCCAGATCAACAAACCTACCCAGGCATAATCACATCTCCCAGATCAATTGAAATTGATGCGAGAGTCGAAGGTTTTTTACTCAAGCAAGAAGTCGCTGATGGATCGCCGACAAAGCCAGACCAAGTGATTTATCGTATTGACCCGAGACCATTTGAAGCAGCTCTCGCTTCATCGGAAGGCTTGCTGGTTCAAGCTATTGCACAGCGCGATTATGCGAAAAAGGAAATGGAACGCAATGCGCCGCTCGTGGCAAGTAGCGCAATCAGTCAGCAGAACTTTGACCAACTTGTTGCAAATTTTGCAGTGGCCGAAGGGCAGGTATTGACCGCACAGGCGAATGTAGTAACTGCAAAGATCAATCTTTCTTATTGCACAATGTCGAGTCCATTTAACGGACTCCTTGGGGCAAGTATGTTTTTCGAAGGTGCAGTGGTTGGAACTACAAACACAACAAACCTGAACACATTGGTGCAGATCAATCCACTTTGGGCGCAGTTCAGTCCATCCTCAACTCAATGGCCAAAATATGCCGCTCTTCTGGCGAAGGGGCCTCTACAAGCCACGGTCACTTTCGACGGGCAGAATTCCATTTCGGCAACCGGCAAGATTGTCTTCGCTGACAATCAAGTTTCGACTTCAACCTCAACACTTATGATGCGCGTTGAATTCGACAACACAGATATGCTTTTTAGGCCAGGGGTTTATGCCGATGTTCAAATTACTCTTGGCGATATACCAAATACAATCGTCGTTCCTGAACAAGCGGTCTTCGCTCGCGAAGCAGATCTCTATGTCTGGCGAGTCAAAGCCGACGACACTGTCGAAAGTGTGCAGATCAAAGTCTTAAAAAAGACTGATGACAAAATGCTTGCACTTGTGAGTGGACCTCAAGTTGGCGACCGAATCGTGGTCGAAGGGATCCAGAGATTGAAAGCCGGAACCAAGATCATCGACAAAACCAATCAGCCTGCACCTGCAACTACCCCTGCGGCAACTACGCCTGCGGCAACTACCCCTGCAACTACACCTGCAACTGCGCCTGCGGCAACTAAGCCTGCAATTGCGCCTGCAAAAAAATAATTCTCGCACAGTCCACGAAACCCATACATGGTCCGATTCTTCATACACCGCCCGATCTTTGCAAGTGTCATCGCAATCATTACCGCGATGGCGGGAACGATCGCCATGGTGGTACTGCCGATTTCACAGTTCCCAAGCATCGTGCCGCCGACAGTGCAAGTTTCTGCGACATACAACGGTGCAGACGCATTGACAGTTGCCAATTCGGTGACGATGCCGCTTGAATCACAAATCAATGGTGCAGAAGGGATGATTTATATGTCATCCAACAGCACCAACAATGGCCAATGCAATATCACCGTTACATTTGAGGTCGGATATGACCTCAATATTGGTGCGGTGGATGTGCTCAATAGAGTCCAGACTGCAACTCCTCAACTTCCACAGCAAGTACAACAACTCGGCGTCACGATCACAAAGCAATCTTCAAACTTGACAGTTGTGGTCTCACTCTCATCACCCAATGGCGCCTACGACAGCAAGTTTCTCTCCAACTATGCAAATATCATTGTTGAACCAGTTCTCTCGCGTATCGACGGCGTTGGAACGATCAATATCTTTGGACTCCTGCAGTATTCCATGCGCGTCTGGCTCGACCCAGTTCGCATGACTGCGATGGGACTGACTCCTTCTGATGTCGTGGCAGCAGTTCAGGATCAGAACCAACAAGCTTCTCTTGGAAGTATCGGCGCATCGCCAACGGTCAACTCGCCATCATTCGACTTGACTCTCGCCACAAAGGGACGGTTGATTTCCGCTGAAGAATTCGGCGAAATCATCGTGCGAACTGGCGACAACGGCGCAGTGGTTCGAATTTCTGACATCGGCCGAGCAGAACTTGGCGCCTTTCAATACGACACGACATCATCCCTCAATGGTAAGAGCACGGGAACAATTGGTATCTATCAACTGCCAACTGCGAATGCATACGCAGTCGTCGAAGAAGTCAAGAAGCAAATGACGCGACTTCAACCACTCTTTCCTCCAGGGATTGAGTGGCAGGTCACTTATGACAGCACCGCATTCGTCTCTGCATCGATCTCAGATTTGATTGCCACACTTGTTGAGGCGGGACTTCTTGTTCTCGCTGTCATTTTTATCTTCTTGCAAAGTTGGCGCGCAACACTCATCCCGATGATTGCAATTCCAGTCTCCATCATCGGAACATTTGCCATCATGCTTGCGGCTGGATTCACCATCAATACTCTGACATTGCTCGGTCTCGTACTTGCAATCGGTCTTGTCGTCGATGATTCGATCATCGTGGTCGAAAATGTGTATCGACAACTCGAAATGGGTGCAGAAAATGGAACAATCGCTGCAGAAAAAGCAATGAAGGAAGTTGCAGGACCGATTGTTGCAACAAGTTCTGTGTTGCTTGCAGTCTTTATTCCAGCAGCACTGATGCCTGGGATCACTGGCCAACTTTATAACCAATTTGCCTTGACGATCGCATTCAGCATCGCACTGAGTATGGTGAATTCCCTCACACTCTCCCCTGCTCTCAGCGCACTTTTTCTGCAAAAACCTCATAAAGCAACTTTCAAACCATTCGTGATGTTTAATAACGGATTTGAGTATTGCACTGGACATTATTCCCGCTTCGTCCGCTTGCTCGCTCATCATTGGTGGATCATTGCGTTGACTTTTGTTCTTGGAGTTTTTGGCGTTGTCTTCTTGCTTGAGCGAACACCAACGGCTTTTATTCCAAACGAAGATCAAGGATATTTCTTCGTAGGTGTCCAACTCCCGTCAGGCTCGAGCTTGGAACGTACGGAAGAAGTCAGTGCGACGGTTTTACAGATCGTCAAGGAAGATCCATCGGTCATTGATGTCATTCAAATCAACGGCTTCAACTTCCTTACTGGCGTTGCGACAACAAATGCAGGATTCATAATTGTGGTTCTGAAACCGTGGGATGAGCGCAATCCGTTTACAGAGAATGCTCGTGCAATCATCACACGTGCATTTCCGAAACTGATTTCCATTCCGCAAGGGATTGCCTTTCCATTTCCACCACCACCAATTCCTGGCCTGGCAACAGTCGCGGGTTGGCAACTTCAATTGGAAGATATCAACGGCATTGGATATCCAGCGCTTTCTGCTGCCGCTAATAATTTTATAGCAGAGCTTGAAAAGCGGCCTGAAATTTCCGGAATCACAACACCGTTTCAGGCGGAAGTTCCAATAGTGAGAATCAAGCTTGATCGAACAAAAATCTTCAACCTTGGTCTTGATATGTCCACGGTCTTCCAAACAATCGGACAAACGATTGGACAATCATTCATTAATAACTACAACCAATTCGATCAGGTTTACAATGTCATGATTCAGGCTGATGCGGAATTCCGCATGAAACTCGCAGATGTTTTTCGTCAGTATGTTCGAAACAAAGACGGCGGAATGGTTCCTATTGCTGCATTTGCCGACTTTTCATTCGAAGTCGGAACCGATAATGCGACCCGATATAATATGTACAGCACGATTCAACTCAACGGGTCAACCGGTGTGGGTTATGGATCGGGAGATTCGATCAAAGCGGTCGAAGAAGTTGCAGCGGCGACTCTTCCAGATGGAATCAGCTATGAGTGGACAGGAACCACCTATCAGCAGATCGAGTCTGGGGCATATGCACCATTTATCTTTGCGATGGCGATCTGCGCAGTTTTCCTTTTGCTCGCCGCACTTTATGAAAGTTGGGTTCTGCCGCTCAACGTTCTTCTCGCAGTCACGTTCGCGGTTCTTGGCGCGCTCATTCTAATGCACATCCGAGGCAAGGTGCTCGATGTTTATGCGCAGATTGGTCTTGTCATGCTTGTAGGACTTGCCGCAAAGAATGCGATTCTGATTGTTGAATTTGCCAAGATGCGACACGACGCTGGCGAAAGTATTATTGATGCCGCGGTCAACGCATCTCACCAACGACTACGGCCGATCATGATGACAGCGATTGCGTTTATGCTTGGCGTGTTGCCTCTGACGATTGCAACTGGTGCTGGAGCGAATAGCCGTCAATCAATCGGGACTACTGTGCTTGGTGGAATGATCGGATCGGCAACGATGGATCAGCTTGTTGTGCCTGTTTTCTTCGTGATGATTCTCTCCGTGACCGCACGCTTTGGACCCAAGCGACCATCGCCGAGTGCTGTGAGCTCT
>CAMBWI010000079.1 GCA_945871445.1 Singulisphaera sp. GP187
ACAACCCTGCGTATTGTGACGGATCAAGAGTTGTATGTTGATCGGTGCAGAATGATTTGGTCGCAGGTCTGTCCTCAGGCGATCGAACGCACGCTGCCGCTCAAGTCCGCAGTCGTTCGCGAAAGTGGTTTCGCAAAGCGAATTCCCGCAGCACAACGCTGCCCGATGTATGACTATGAGACGCGCATTCCACTTTGGGATTGCCGCAAGCAAGCAGGTTGGTACACAGCAACGGGCGTGGATTGTTCGCCGCTCGTCACCGCAATCGACGATGCTGTCGCGATCTTTGGAGCGGGAGAGGAAGTCCGTCTGACATTTGACGCCGCTCAGCCAGCGCTCGCCACGAACTGGACGCGTGCGTTCGTTCTTGATCTCAATGGCTGGTGCAAAGATATGGATTTTTACACTGGGAATGGCGCGACAGTTGCGCCACTTCCAATGCGTGATACATCAAGCGTGCCATCGCCTGATCGCGCTGTACTTCACGAACGATTCAATACGCGCTACGAAGCCGGACGGTAATTCCGCCAATGCTTCGTCAACATTTCAGTTTGATATTGCGAATCGAAAAACGCCAAATTCGATATCGACATAATCTGTTCGTGTGAGTCCTTCACCAAACTTTTCTGCGCAAACTTCGCAGTCAACTGGCGAATCAACTCCGGCATGGAAGATCATTCTCTTCGCACTTGTGCTTCTTGCAGTCAGTGGTCCATGGTCACGAGCAGATGTGGCGTTGGTCGCTGGAATTGCGCTGTCACTTTGCGGACTTTCTTCATTTGCGAAGCAGAGCAAGACCGCTTCGAAATGGTTGATTCAAGTATGCGTTGTAGTGCTCGGGCTGCGACTCGACCTTTCAGTCGTCGCTCAATCTGCAATTGAAGGATTGGCCCTCGCTGCTGGAACAATCATCGGAGCAATCGTTGTTGGATTGTTCTTGGGGAAAATCTTGAAGTGCGGTCGCGAAGTGTCGACTTTGGTCACTTCTGGCACTGCGATCTGCGGCGGGTCTGCGATCGTTGCAGTCGGTTCTTCAATCAATGCTTCATCTTCGGCAATGGCAGTTGCGACTGGCGCAATCTTCATCTTGAATGCCATTGGTCTTTGGACGCTTCCGGTGATCGGTCATTCCTTGGGATTAAACGAAGTCCAATTCGGGCAATGGGCAGGCGTTGCGCTGCACGACATTGCATCGGTCGGCGGGGCATCTAGCAGCTATGGTCCAGTGGCATTTGATACTGCGACAATTGTCAAACTGACGCGAGTCATTTGGATTTTTCCGCTTGCGCTTTTCGCAGGCCTGTGGATGCGTCGTGGCGAAGCATCGTCTTCGAAGTCAGCCTTTCCTTGGTTCATCGTCCTTTTCATTTTCGCCAGTGGCTTGCGAACTTTCTTCCCGCAATTGAAGTCAATCGAAGCGTATGCGCTTTTCAGTTCGGGTCTTGGTTTTCAACTGGCGCTTTTCTTGATCGGTTCTGGTCTCTCGCGTGAAGCAATCAAGAAAGTTGGATGGCGCGCATTTGTCCAAGCGACTGTGCTGTGGATCATCGTCGCTGGCGTATCTTTGGGTGTTATTTACTGGGGAGTGGTCTAGAATAAAACTCTAGTGATTGAGCCTGATATCAACAAACAACGACCCGTTCTCACGCCTGCGTTGCGTTGGCTCGTTCGTGGATTGATGGTCGCCTTCGCACTTCTTGTTGTCAATTCTGTGTATCTGCTTTCAGTCTCGACTGCTGGCTCGATTACCGGAGCGGATCATCAAACTGTCTTCTCAGTTTGGATGTTTCTTATTCATATCGTCGTTGGGTTGGCAGTCTCGTTGCCGTTTCTTTGGTTCGGCATTGCACACTTTTCACTTGCATCAAGTCGTTCAAATCGTTCAGCGGTGCGGTTGGGACTGGTCGCATTTATCGCGGGAATTCTGACGATCATCTCTGGCGTGCTGCTGATGCGCGTCGAGTACGGTTCGATCGCTCTCTCCGTGCGCGGACTTGCGACGAGAGAAACACTCTGGTGGTTTCACTTGGGAGCTCCCGCAATTTTTGTTTGGATGTTTCTTCTGCACAGACTTGCGGGTCCACGTATTCGCTGGAGGATGGGCGGACTGCTTGCTGCGATCGCGATCGGCACTGGAGGACTTGGATTTGTATTGCACGATTCGATTTCTGGGAAGTCTCAAGAAGCAAAACCGACAGCGGGGGATTCCTATTTTCATCCCTCGATGGCGAGAACCGATACGGGATCGTTCATCCCAGCTTCGAGTCTGATGCAAAACGATGAGTGTTTGACGTGTCACGCGGATATTTATCACTCATGGTCGCACTCGGTGCACGCTGCAAGTTCGTTCAATAATCCCTTGTATGCATTCAGTGTTCGCGAAACTCGTCAGCGTGCGTTTGCGCGCGAAGGGAATGTGCAAGATGCACGTTTCTGCGCAGGTTGCCACGATCCTGTTCCATTTTTCTCAGGAGCCTTCGAAGAATCCCGCTGGGATGATCCAAATTATGACGCAGCGCACGATCCAGTCGGTGCAGCGAGCATTACATGCAATGCATGTCATGCGATCTGCGAAGTAGGTACACCAACTGGTTCCACCAGTGGCAATGCTGATTATGTCATCGCTCAGCCAGTCGAATATCCATTTGCTCAAGCGGATAATTCATTCCTGCGCTGGGTCAATCATCAACTCATCCGCGCGCGTCCGCAATTACATAAGCGAACTTTTCTCAAGCCCGAAGTTCATCGCAGTACGGAGTTCTGTGGGACGTGTCATAAAGTTTTTCTTCCAGAAGATGTCAACGATTATCGTTGGCTTCGTGGGCAGAATCATTACGATTCCTTTCGCTTGAGTGCCGTCTCTGGATTTGGTGCGCAGAGTTGGTATTACCCAGCGAAAGCAGAGACGAATTGCAACAATTGCCATATGCAACCTCTGCCGAGTGATGACCCCGCAGCGAAGCCACGAGGGATTTTGGGTCAACTCACTGTGCTCGATCATGGATTTGTCAGTTCGAATACCGCAACTCCAATGTTGTCTGGTCTGCCTGATGCTCAGAAAGTAATCGCAGAGTGTGAAGCATTCAATGAGAAGGTGATGCGAATCGATCTCATAGGAATTCGAGAAGGTGGAGAAATCGACGGCGCACTGACTGCGCCACTTGGCCCATCGATTCCCACTCTCGTTCGCGGGCAGCGATACTTGCTCGAAACTGTTCTGCGTGCCGTAAAAATGGGGCATGAATTTACGCAAGGTACGGCCGACAGTAACGAAGTTTGGCTTGATATCGATGTGCAGTCTGGCGGCCGTAGCGTTGGTCGATCAGGTGCGATGAATGCCACACGCGCCGTTGATCCGTGGAGCAAATTTATCAACGCCTATGTCATCGACCGGGACGGAAATCGAATTGAGCGGCGCAATCCACAGGATATTTTCGTCACGCTCTATAACAATCAAGTTCCGCCTGGCGCAGCAGATTTAACGCACTTTGCATTTACCGTCCCACCAGACGCCGGTGATGAACTCAAGATAAAAGTCTCGCTGCGATATAGGAAATTCGATCTGACATACTGGCGTGCAGTCATGGGTCCAGAGGCGATCAATGAACTGCCTGTGATGACGCTTGCAGAAGCCGAAGTTGTCTTCCCTGTTGGCGCAGTGCAGGGTGAAGCGAAGATTGTTTCTGTAAATGCTGACCAACCAGAAGAATGGATGCGCTGGTATGACTATGGCATTGGCCTCTTTCGGCAAGGTGAACGCGGCAGTGGTAAAGGTGACTTGCGACAATCTGATCTCGTGTTTGCGAAGGTCGAGAAACTTGGTCGCGCTGAAGGTTCGATGGGTCGTGCGCGTACGGCATTGAAGGAAGGACGAATTGATGATGCTTCGCAGCACCTTCGAAGTGCAGCGGCAGCCACGCCACCTGCATATCCGTGGAGCATCCGTTGGTTTAGCGCACTTGCCAATCGGCAAAATGGATTGCTCGAAAATGCCGCGATCGATCTTGAAGCATTGATCGCATCGGATTTTCCAGAAGCCGTGAATCGAGACTTCGATTTTTCCAAGGATGATCGCGTTCTTGTGGAACTTGGAAATGTCCTGCTCGAAATGGCGCGTGCTGCTGATAAAAATCCTGATCAAGCAAGTGCTTCAAGTGGCGAAAGTAATTCTTTAGCAATGCGCAATCGCGCGAGAGATCTTGCAAAGCGTGCGCTTGATTTGGATCCAGAAAATGTTTCAGCGTGGTATCTGCTTGCGCAGGCGCAGTCGCAACTTGGCGATGAAGCTGCAGCTGTTGCTTCGCTTGCGCAGCACGCGAAATTCAAGCCTGATGAAAACGCACGCGACCGCGCAGTCAATCTCGCTCGCCTTCGAGACGCAGCCGCCAATCATGCCAGTGAAGCGATCGTGATCTATGACCTCAATCGCCCAGAGCGATTTGAAGGGATGGTTGAACAAGTTCCTTCCACAAACAATCAGGTCCAAGCAGAACGCTGATCCTTTTATGAAAAGCTCTGGCGAAGAAAAAATCAATCATGCCCTTCGTATGTCAGGTTCTGTGATTGCGGTGATGGTTGTGATTGGTGCAGGCGCATATTTCATCAGTCGAATTCCAAAGACACGCTCTGTCGATCCCACTCCCGCGCCTGGACCTGCGGACATTCAAGATGCGCGCGCGAATAAAGCCGCGCAGCAACCATCTGTTCCATTTGTCGATATCGCCGCAGCAAGTGGGCTTGTGTTTACACATAAAAACGGCGCAAATGGCGGGAAGTTGTTGCCTGAAACAATGGTGGGCGGGGTCGCAGTTTTTGATGCTGATGGCGATGGTCGTCAAGACATCGCCTTCGCCTGCGCAACTGAGTGGACTGGCGAACCATTCGCATCTTCCCCAGTTGCTGGAACTTCGAGCATCCAACTTTTTCTCAATACCACTGCGAAAGTTCCTGGAGCTTCAATTTCGTTTGTGAATGTAGCAAACTGCGGATTGACCTCCAACCTATTCGCGATGGGCATCGCAGCGGGTGATTACGATGGCGATGGCCGCGTTGATCTCTATGTCACTGGTGTCGGCGCGAATCAACTTTTTAGAAATGAAAGTTTAGTGGGTGCTCCAAAGTTTTTGAATGTCACAGAGTCAGCGAGAGCAGATCCAAAGTGGAATCACCCGCGCTGGGGAACTTCGACTGGATTCTTCGATGCCGACGCCGATGGCGATCTTGATCTGATCGCTGCGAACTATGTTCAGTGGTCACCAGAGATCGACAAGAGAGTTGACTTTCGATTGGCAGGCTTAGGTCGTGCGTACGGTCCGCCAACAGGATTCGAGGGCGACGATCTTCTCTTTCTTCGCAACGTTGGCGATGGAACATTTGAAGACGCAACACAATCTGCGGGATTCGCAGTTCGAAATTCTCTGGGAAATCCAATCGGAAAGGCTCTGGCCGTGATCTTCATCGATCCCGATCAAGATGGAGATCTTGATGTCGTCGTTGCGAATGACACTGTTGCCAATGGATTTTTTGTGAATGATGGGAAAGGCCATTTCACTGAACGCGCAGCTGCAAGTGGATTGGCGTTTGACCGCAATGGTGCGGCGACTGGCGCAATGGGAATGGATAGCGGATATTTGAGGTCGATCAATGAATCGAATGGCACAGATCTCGCCATCGCAATTGGCAACTTTGCCAACGAGCCAGATTCGCTTTACATCTCACGCGGAGCAACGTGCAACTTTTCTGATGATGCGATTGTTGAGGGACTCGCCGCGCCATCACGAGGGGTTCTGACATTTGGTTTGCTTCTCACTGATATTGATCTTGATGGCGATCTTGATATCGCGCAAGTCAACGGCCACATTGAAGACGAGATCAATCGGATTCAGCCTTCGCAAACATATGCTCAGCGTGGACAGTTGTTCATAAATACTGGACCTGCTGTGCCGTGCTTTATTGAATTGCCCGC
>CAMBWI010000080.1 GCA_945871445.1 Singulisphaera sp. GP187
TACGGGTTCCGCTGCTGCGCGTGCAGTTGGAGAAACTCTCCGACGCGGCGTCATAGGGCGGGTCGCTCGATGGCAAGAAACATCGGCAAACATGGCGAACTCTTTGCTCAGCTCAGCGATCCAGAACATCTGATTCAAAGCGCACGCGCCGCTGCGAAGGGCAAGCGCCGCAAGCCCGATGTCGCACGGTTTTTGTTGGACTTGGAGCCAGAATGCTTTCGCCTTGCCGGCGAACTTGCCAGCGATCAATGGCGACCTGGGCAGTACAAGTCGTTTTACATCCTGCAACCAAAGCCACGAATGATCAGCGCCGCGCCATTTCGTGACCGTGTCGTGCATCACGCACTTGTTTCGATTTTAGAACCGCATTTCGAGAAGCGGTTTGTCGCGCATTCGTACGCGTGCAGAGTTGGCAAGGGAACGCACCGTGCGCTTGCTCGTGCGGCGGCATTCACCCGAAATCGCAAATATGTTTTGAAGGGCGATGTGGTCAAGTTTTTCCCAAGCATCGACCACGAAATACTCAAACAACAAGTTCGGCGGGTGATCGCGGACGCGCGGATGCTTGGAGTGCTTGATTGAGTGATCGATGGCAGCAATCCCCAAGAGCCTGTGCAGGAGTGGTACGAGGGCGATGATCTTTTCACGCTCACGCAGCGGCGGCGAGGGTTGCCCATCGGCAAGGCGCCCAAGAGTTGCACACAAGAGTGGCGCCTAAAGGACTATGCTTTGGCGATGAAATCAAATGCATTTGCTTTGAGCGTTAGAATTTCGGCCGCTTGTCTTTTAAGCGCTGGAGTATTGATCGTTGGTTGCAGCGAATCCGCTCCCGCACCAAAGCCGCCCACTGCTAACACCAAGGTCGCTCCAAGCGCACGCGCACCGCAAGTTTCGACGCCGACAACTCCTGCGGCATCGACCACATCTACCACGAACCCTTCTGCTACATCAAGTGCGACTCCTCGCGCTGACGCTGCGGCGCAAAAGATTTCCACATCCACATCGGATCCCAAGATGATTGAAGTCGCTGGACTTGTTCTGCCAAAGCCCGTCACTTGGGAGTGGCAATCACCAACAGTTCAATTTCGTGCGCTTCAATATTCGGTGCCGACAACCACTCCTGGGATCAGCGATGCAGAGTTGGTCGTCAGCGTCTTTGCTGCTGGTGATGGTGGACCACTGGATATGAATGTCAAGCGATGGATAAGTCAATTTCGACAAGAGGATGGTTCGGAAGCCACGGCGAAAATCGAAGATCGAACGATCAGTGAAATTCCTGTGAAGTTGATCGAACTCGCAGGCAGATATCAAGGAATGGGTCAAGCTGCAGCACGACCAGGAATGATGCAACTTGGCGCAATCATCCAAGCGCCAGGACGAACAATATTCATTCGAATCATCGGTCAAAGCGAGACAGTCGAAACTGCACGCAAGGACTTCGAAGCAATGATCAACGGTATTCGCTCGAGCGAATAATCCGCGTCGCAATTATTTCTTGGCAGCAGCGAATCGTCGACTGACTTCATTCCAGTTGACGACATCCCACCACGCGCCCAAATAATCCGCGCGGCGATTTTGATAGTTCAAGTAATACGCGTGCTCCCAGACATCAATGCCCAGAATCGGCTTGCCTGCAACATCGACAAATCCCTTCATCAGTGGATTGTCTTGGTTTGGAGTCGAACTGATCACAAGCGTTCCGTCGCTTTTGACGACAAGCCACGCCCATCCAGATCCAAATCGCTTCATACCAGCATCGGCAAGACCTTTCTTGAAAGCATCCATCGAACCGAATGATGCATCGATCGCAGCTGCGAGTTCCGCACTCGGCGCACCGCCTTGACCCTTGGGCGCCATAATTTGCCAGAACATCGAATGATTCCAATGACCACCACCGTTATTACGAATGGCAGGGCGAATCGATTCTGGAATCGATCCCATCTGCTCACAGATTTGATCGATCGTCCAAGATGCATACGCGGCTTGGCCATCAAGCGCCTTGTTGAGATTGTCGACATACGCCTGATGATGCTTTGTGCGATGAATCATCATCGTCTTGGCATCGATCGTTGGTTCGAGGGCGTTCTCTGCATATGGAAGTTCTGGCAATGTGAATGGCATGTGTTGCTCCGTATTTGTTTGATGGGTGGAAGTTGTTGTGGTTGTTGTTGTAGACGACAATACTTTTCGACTCGCCGCCGCGACCGTCGCAACCGCTACTCCCGCAAGAAACATTCGGCGAGAAGAATTGGTCGAGTCGTATAGCAAGGGATAAGAAGCATACCTATGCAAAGCGTTCTTGCGGACTAACCTTGTGGAATGCGACATCCGATTCGTCTCGTTGATGCGGCGGCTAATCGAGCGATCGAAGCGGCGCGAGTTCTGGAAGATCTCGCGCGTTTCTGCGTGGGTGATTCTGCATTGACCGAGGGATATAAATCGATTCGGCACGATTTGATTTCTGCGCTTGCACTGTTGCCGGTTGGCTGGCGCGAAGCGAATCGCGATCTTGCGCGCGATGTGGGCACGCAGATTGAAGGGGCAAATGAAGGTTCGCGCGAGAGTGTTGCCGCGATCGTTGCCGCCAACGCATCTCGTCTGACTGAAGCACTGCGAAGTCTCGAGGAGGGGATCAAGGTCTTGCCCACCACGACTGCGGATTGGTCGATAATCGAATCGCTTCGATACCGCGCGTATGAAATGAACGCGCGATTGACTTTGCTTTTGCAATCATCCCAAGTGCGACAATGGACGGTTTGTTTGCTCTTGACACAATCTATTTGTAAACGACCTTGGCGAGATGTTCTTTACGCCGCTTTGCAAGCGAAAGTGGATTGCATTCAGATTCGTGAAAAAGAAATGTCGACGCGTGATCTTGTGGCGCACAGTCGCGCAGTCGTTGATGATGCGCATCGCAGTGGCGTATCGGTGATGATCAATGATCGCATCGATGTCGCGATGGCATCGGGCGCAGATGGTGTGCATTTGGGCGCGAATGATTTGGCAATCGCCGACGCGCGGCGCATTTCTGGACGAGCACTGCTTGTTGGCGCAACGGCGCACAACTCTTCGCAGGCTCGCGCGGCTATTGACGCAGGTGCGGATTCGTGCGGAGTTGGAGCGATGTTTGCATCGAAAGTGAAGCCCAATCAAGCCCCCGCAGGACCAGAATGGATGCGAGAATTCGCTTTGAATTGGCCGAAGGTTCCGCACTTGGCAATCGGTGGCATCACGCCTGAAAACGCGCCGATGCTTCGAGCAGTTGGTTGTCGTGGCGTTGCAGTTTCTTCGTGCGTTTGTGCAGCGGATGATCCCGGCGCGCAAGTTGTTGCACTGCGAAAGATTTTCGAATGACGGACGCGGGCGCTGTCACAAACGCGCAACTGGAATTACTGGGAACTGGAACAAGTTCCGGCGTGCCAGTGATTGGATGTGATTGTGCAACGTGCATATCCAACGATCCGCACGATCGTCGACTGCGCACGAGCGCGGTTCTTCGCTTTCGAGATCCACAAGGCGTTGATCGCGTATGGCTGCTTGATGTTTCGCCCGATCACCGCGAACAGGCGCTGAAGAGTCGCATCGTGCGCTGCGATGGAATATTGATCACGCATTCGCATATGGATCATGTGTGGGGACTTGATGAAGTACGGCGATACAACGCAATAATGCAAACGCCAATCGATCTCTTTGCTGACGAGGAGACTTTGATTGATCTGCAACGCGTCTATCAATATATTTTTCAGCGACATCAGAATGTCAACAATTCATTCGTCGCAGATTTGATCGCAAATCGAGCGACGCCCGGCGCGCCGATCGAGCGCCAAGGAATTCGGATGACTCCATTCACGCTTCTGCACGGTCGATTGCCAGTTCTTGGTTGGCGATTGGAAACAATCGACGGAGGCGATGGGGGAGGGCTCTTTCCGATGGCGTACTGCACCGATGTTTCTGCCTTCCCTCCGCAGGCATATCAGCATCTTCGCGGGGTGCGGACTTTGGTCTTGGATATGCTTCGATTTCGGGCGCATCCGACCCACTTCACCGTCGATCAAGCCGTGGCACACGCAGGTGAAATTGCCGCAGAAACCACGGTCTTTGTGCATATGACCCACGACATCCTTCACGCAGAACTGGACCCCCGATTGCCCCCTGGAATGTCTCTGGGGTATGACGGGATGCTGTTGCCGCGATCGCCTTGCTAATATCCCAAACTCCTTATGGCACAAATCCGCGAAATCAAGAAGCGTATGGTTGCAGTGCGAACCATTCAGCGCATCACCAAGACGATGCAAATGATTGCAACTGCGAAGTTCACCGCCGCATTGCAACGAGCGAAGGCAACGCGTCCGTACACCGAACGCATTCGCGAACTTGTCTCTGAAGTTTCCGCTGCCTCAGGCGATGTCGACAATCCACTGCTTGGCGGTCGATCGGGCGGTTTAGGAAAATCTGTTAGCAAAGAAATTCTCCTCGTTGTGACGTCAGATCGTGGACTCTGTGGCGCATACAACGGAAGCGTGTTGCGAAGTTCGATGAACGAAATTCGCAAGCGTCGCGCCGCAAAATGCGAAGTCATTGTCGAGACTGCGGGCAAGAAGGGTCTTGCGTTTTTCCGATTTCAGAAGATGGATATTGCAGAACGACATTCCTTTGGTGACAAGCCAGTCTTTGCAGATGTTGCTGCGCTTGCAGATCGATATATGGCAGATTTCATCGCGGGAAAAATTAGCGCGGTGTATGTTTCGTATATGCGGTTTATTTCTGCGTCGCGGCAAGTGCCAGAAGTGATGCAGTTGCTTCCGTTGACGGTTGCCGTGGAAACCGCAGGAAAAACAGCTCAGACAACTCCTGCAGAAAAGGGTTCTGCAACGGTCTATGACTTTCGCCCAAGCGCAGAAGCTTTGTTGAATGATTTGTTGCCAAAGTCGGTGAAGGTTTCGCTCTTTCAGGCTTTGAACGACTCGGTCGTCAGCGAGAATGTGATGCGAATGGTTGCGATGAAGGCAGCCACGGATAATGCAAGTGGTCTTGGTCGAACTCTCAAGCGCAATTTCAATCGCGCTCGTCAAGCGAAGATCACCACCGAGCTGACTGAAATTATTTCTGGCGCAGCAGCGTTGGAGTGATTTCGCTCGTCGTTTTGAACAGAAAGTATTTGTTGAAACGTTTAGAAGCGCAGGTTTTTTTACGCAATCGTGCAGCATCTCGCGGCAGTCGTGGAAAGTCCTCTCGGTGCTCAGACAGTCCTCGGCGACCGACACAATCTGTTCTTTCGACGTTCGATATCAAATGCAGTCGGCCGCCTGCGGAACTCGCACGAGAGGACTTTCCAACGTCTGACACGGTTATTGATGTTCGTCATACATTTTCAATCGCATCTTCAGCGCATTTTGTGTGCCCTGTCGAGATGACGGACTACATGAGTTTGCGGGTCAGATCACAGGCGATTGATCTGCGGGTCAGATCACAGGCGATTGATCTGCGGGTCAGATCACTGGCTTGTCTGGAAGCTCTGGCGCATCTGCTGGTACTCCTGTCTGCACTTCGTTTCCAGCTTTCTCCCACGCTTTCAATCCACCTTCAAGTGTGTACACAGTCTTGAAACCAAGTTCCATCAATCGTTTGCTTGCTGCTACTCCCAAAATATCGTTGTAGTCCGACCCGTACACAATCAAGATGTCGTACTTTTCCAAAAGTGCCTGCGCCTCGAGAGTCATATCTTCAAAGGGCAAACTGATCGCTCCAGCAATGTGCTTGATCGAATAATCCTGACGACTTCGTGGATCGATAAACGCAGAAGTTTTCGCTTTGTTGAATACGCCGCCAGGTTCG
>CAMBWI010000081.1 GCA_945871445.1 Singulisphaera sp. GP187
CCAGCAGAAACTTCTTGTAGCGGATCGCTTGGCAGCACATCAAGTGCATCGACGGTTCGCAGCAATGCACGCGCACGCACTCCCAACTCTGGCCGCGCACGCTGCGCAAGTTCACGCACGACTGCAGGCGCTCCATCATCTGCACCGCGACCCACGAGCCAATTTGAGAACGATCCAAGTTGCATTGCCCAATCTCGATTATTTGAAGCGATGACTTCCGCGGTCTCGGAATAATCCGAAAGTGCACGATCAGGTCGTCCCACTTGCATCGCACGAATCGTCTGCGTCACAACTGGAGCTCCGCTGGCAAGAGCCGTCATAGATCCTCTCACTTGCTCGATATATTTTCGATCAGCTGATTCTGCAGGCAATTGATCGATCACAAGAGTCAATCGACCGGATTCTTTCGATGCGTACTGCGCGAGCGTTTCCAACTCCTTCACTCCGATTTCCACTGCGTCTTGCATCTCCTGCACAGGACCACGCTTTCGTGCGACTAAATCTGCACTCCACTGCGAGTATCGCATTGCGCCTTTCGCAGTGGTCGGATCAATTCGCTCATGCGGCGTCTGATCAGTGGAATGCGCACTTGTGAACGCACCAAGAACTTCGCCCAATTGACTCGCAACCGCTGTGTCCAATCCGCCAGTTGGTGCGATCCAAGTTGCCTGCCAGCCCGGTGGCAATTCACTGACCATTCGCTTTGTCTGTTCGTTCAGTACCCACGAACGACTCTTCGTCGCATCGATGGAAACACGAGAAAAAGGCGTATGCGCAGCAGCCGCAATACCCACAACAAGTACAAATGCGCCAATCACGCCAAGAATGACCCGAATTCTGATTGCGATTGCACCACGATGACTTCCTCTTTCCGCTTCAGTCGATTGAATCACAGCGGCAGCCGCAAGAAATCCAACAGTGACGCAAATGAAGTACAGCACATTTGACGAGTCAAATTCTCCATTGAGAAAACCTTCAATCCTTCGCACCGGATCTGCTGCAAAGAGCATGTCTGCTTGCGCGCTTGGAAGAATGGGAGCAACTGATCGTATGGAAATCAACACCATCAACCAAGAAAAGAATGTTGCGAGATATGCGACTGCAGTGCTCGAAGATATTGATCCAAAGAAAAGTCCAGATGCCAAGTACATCGATCCTGCCAACAACACACCAGCCGTCGCGCACAATGCTTCACCAAGATCGGGACGCGCCAGTGATTCGAGCACTGCGTATGGACCGCCAAGTCCGACTGCGCAGAGCAGAATCAACGCGATCATTCCCGCGAGATATCGTCCGCCAACAATTGATCCAACGCTTGCTGGGCTTGTCGCAAGCACTTCCCAAAATCCTGAGCGACGTTCTTCAGTCGTCGGTCGAAGCGAAAGCGCAGGTGCGGTCAAAAGCATTGCCCAACCAGCGGCAGCTGCAACGGTTCTCAATTCTGCGGGTGATCCAGGAACAAGAACTGTGATACCGGTGATGACTCCAGTGACAAACGCAAAGATTGCCAAAGCCCCCCAAACAGTCGGTGTCAAAAAGAGCGCTGCGCATTCTCGGCGAGCAATTGTCAGCACATCGCGCATCATCGAGAGGCTCCTTCGATACGCTCGCCAACGTGTTCGCCTCCGCGCTCGCCCACCAGTCGTTGGAAAATTTCCTCAAGGGCAGGATTTGCACGTTCAAATCGTCGTATTTTTCCCGCCGACGAATGCAGTGCTTCGCTTAATGCCGTTGCAGTTGCGAATGAATCGCCATTGGGCTCGATCTCGACTGATATTCGAATCCAACCATCTTGCATCGACTGTGTTTGCACTCCAAGCACACCAACGATCTGACGCAACGCAACAGGATCGCAGTGTGTGGATTCGATTTCAAATCGCACACCGACTGCGCCGAGACGGCGAAGGTCGATCGCACTTCCGTCGGCGACTAGTTTTCCACGTGCGATCAGCACAAGGTGATCGCATGTCGCTTCGACCTCTGCAAGATTGTGACTTGAGAAGAGGATAGTGTGCTCGCCTCGAAGCGAACGGACAAGAGTGCGAAACGCCATCGCAGTTGTTGGATCAAGTCCAGTTCCTGGTTCATCGAGAATGACAACTGCAGGCGATGCGACAAGCGCAGCAGCAAGTCCAGCTCGTTGTCGAAATCCTCTGCTGAGGGATCCAAGCAGTTTGTTACGAACTTCGGCAAGTCCGCATCGGTCGATGACTCTGTCAATAGATGCACGACGCTTCGCTCGATCAACTCCCCAAAGTGCGCAGCGAAATTTGAGATACTCAGAAACAGTCAGTTCCGATGGCAATGGATTCGACTCTGGCAAATATCCCAATTGACCACGCGATGAACGAGAATCCGTTCGCACATCTTTCCCTGCAAGCACGAGTCTCCCCGCATTTGGTTGAATTGCCCCTGCAAGCATCCGAATTGTTGTCGTTTTTCCAGCTCCATTGGGCCCTAAAAAACCACAAACGGATCCTGCCGGTACCGAAAACGTGAGGTCGGAAACCGCCTTGAAAGCTCCGTATGACTTGTAAACATGGTCAACGATGATCATTGTGAAGAATGGATAGTGTAAGCGAACCGTACACTCATCTATCTATGACCGAGTCAGCGCCACATCCTTACCGCCGAGACTCTGGCGACTACTTCGACAACGTCGGAGCAGGTGTCGGAGTGGTGGATCATGCGGGAGAAGTTGTCTGGATGAGTTCACGGCTGGCCGAACATTCCCCTGAAACGCTTCGGATTTTTACAGAACTCTGTTCAGATGCAATCGTGCAATTCAAAAGCTCGCCGACCTTGCATTTACGCAAGCGCTTTGCATCAGGGACACACTTTTTCGAATTGATGATCTCTCCAACTTCCGATCGACGCGCGACAGGAATTCTCTTTGATGTCACGAACCGCACACGACTGAGCGAACGTCTCGAAGCGATCGACCTTGCTGGAGCGGACCTCTTGGATCTGGATGCACAAATCGTCAATCCTCTCAATGTCGCCGAACGACTCGCATTGCTCGAAGGAAAAATCGCTAACACGATGCGCACGCAATTTTCGGATCAACCTTTTGAAGTCCGTCTTCGCAATCGAAAAACAGAACAGTTGGAACTTGTGATCGGACACGGTATCGATCCACTGCGAATCGGCGAATCAATCTTCGCTCGTGGTACTGGCAACGGAATTTCCGGACTTGTTGCATCAACAGGCGAGAGCTATATCGGGCGCAACCTTGACGGTGATCCACTGTACATCCCTGGACTTCCGGGAGCGCGATCAAGTTTGACTGTTCCACTTCTTCTGCGCGACCGCGTCATTGGAGTCGTCAATGTGGAATCAATTCAAGCAGATGCTTTCACTGACGAAGATCGCATGGCTCTTGAAACCTATGGGCGCTATCAAGCGATGGCGCTGAATATTCTTGACATGCTGATCGTCGAGCGATCCACGACAAGCCAACGCGTTTCGCTGACTCTGCGCGAAGAAATGATTGTGCCTCAGCAACGTTTGCGAGACGCGACGCGCGATCTTGCTGCTGGAAAACTTGGCGCATACGAAAATCTTGAAGCAGCTTTAGAAACTCTTGGCGCACGCATTCGCGGAGCGACTTCTGGCCCGCAATCTGTGCTGGGAATCGATCGTCTTCCACGCGATCGAAGTGTTGATCCTTACATCAACGGCAAGCGCATTCTTGTCGCAGATGATGATGCGAATGTTCGTGAGACCATCCAAGGACTTCTGCAGGAAGCAGGCGGAATAGTCGAAAATCGAGCTGACGGTGGCTCGACTCTCGACCTTGTGCGGCGGGCAAAGGATGAAGGCCGTCCATTCCAACTCGTCATCTCCGATGTCCGAATGCCCGATCGCAATGGGTATGAAGTTTTTCGTGGCACCCGTTTATGCACGCCTGATTGTGCATTCTTGATGATGACTGGATTTGGATATGACCCAAATCATTCAATCGTCAGATCGACGCAAGATGGTTTGAACAACTTTCTTTTCAAACCATTCCAGGCGAGTGTTTTATTGGAAGAAGTACGAAAGGCGTTCGGAGCGCCTGAATAAAGAACACGCGTTTTTCTATAACAAGCCAGGCCGAACCGCGGCCAAGATTCTTGGATGCCCTTCGAGATCTGGAAGAATTCGAATATCGCGAAATCCATGATCCGTGGCAATTGCAGTTGCTGATTGACCTTGAGTCGAACTGATTTCAATCAGAATTGATCCGCTTGGCTTCAGCCACTTCGGCGCAGTGCTGACAATCCTGCGCACAAAATCCAACCCATCATGACCGCCACGCAGTGCCGTCGAAGGTTCGAAATCTCGCACATTCTTAGGCACTTCCGCCCATTCTGCATCACTGATGTATGGCGGATTCGCACACAGCAGATCGAATGATCCCTCAAGATCACGACCAATCATTGGCGCATCAAGATCTCCTTGAAGAATTTCAATTGCAGAATCCAATCCGAGTGACTTCACATTGCGGCGCGCCATTTCGCAGGCTTCAGGGACAATCTCCGTGGCGACAATGCGAACGACTGCGGCTGCAGACAATGGCTCCACCGCAGACTCTGCATCCTCTTTGCTCCACGATAATTGTTTGCGTCCACCACGCGTTGCAAGGAGCGACTTTGCAATTGCAATCGCCACGCAACCAGATCCTGTGCAAAGATCGGCGATGCGAATTTCACCAGCACGCAGAACGCCGTCATTATTGCGAACGAGTCGCAGTGCCTCTTCAACAAGTGACTCGGTTGCTGGACGAGGAATGAGCGTTGCGGGACCGACCTCTATCTCGCATCCAAAGAAACTCCAAGTTCCCACAAGATATTGCACCGGCTCATGCCGACCAGCGCGCTGCACAAGTCCACGCAGCTTCGCAAGTTCTTCTGCATTTGCTGGACGTTCAGGATCCATATACAAACGCATTCGATCACATTGAAGCACATGGGCGATCAGTAAATCCGCGCAAACCATCGGAGAATCGATAGATTTCTCCGCCAAAAACGAATGAATCCAACTTCGCAAACGGGCAACCGTCCATGTTTCAGCCATCACACAATCCTAACGGTTTCTGAAGTAGCATCGTCCCCCCGGATCAATATGACTTCGACACAAGCACAACAGACTCTCCGATCTCTTCATGACCACGCCAAAGGAGCGTCGATTTTCTCTGCGATAATGCTCGATGGATCGCGATTGGAATGCGAAGCCAAAGATGCTGCTGCGAAAGCGCAGTACCGCATCGAAGCAACCAATGATGGATGGCGGCTCTCGCTTGGAACAGCGGATCGTTGGCTCAGTGAATCTATCGAATCGCAACTCGTCGAGTCGCGAGATTCGATGGAGGATTTACTACGCGAAGAACTTGTTGATCTTGATTGCATGGACGCCCCGCCAAAGATCCGACATTTCCGTGACGAATCGAAGCGCTATGTATTTGAATGCACGGTTCCGTTCGGTGCGGATCTCGCCGATGATTTACGACGAACAAAGTGTTTTCTTCTTGCATTCGAGTCAATGTTTCGCCAACTTGGCGATATGTCTGGCGCGGGGAACGAAGAATGACAGTGCCAAGGGTATTGATGCTGGGCTGGGAATTCCCTCCCTTTATCACAGGTGGCTTAGGAACCGCATGCCATGGATTGACTCGTGGACTGACTGCAGCTGGATGCGATATCACCTTCGCGCTTCCACG
>CAMBWI010000082.1 GCA_945871445.1 Singulisphaera sp. GP187
CATGGCGGATCCTTATGAAGCGATCAATCGCGCTGGCGCGCTCGAAGGAGTCACGCCAGGATCGCAAAGTGCGTTCTTGATGCGCACGGCTCTTGATGAGCTACTTGCAAGCGATCGCATCCGCGGTGCGATGGCGAAAACACCACTCGTTACATATCCCAATACGAAATTGGCGACGCAGTTGCGGTCCGTTGGTGCGATGATTCGCGATCAGATGAAGACGCGCGTGTATTACGTTTCGATTGCTGGATTTGATACCCATAGCGGACAAGCCAACAGCCACGGAAATCTGATGCGCGAGGTTGGAGATGCGATACTTGCATTCCAAAATGACCTCAAAGCACAGGGAAATGACGCAAATGTTGTCACAATGGTGTTCAGCGAGTTTGGACGCCGCGTGAAGCAGAACGCTTCTGGCGGAACCGATCACGGGACGGCGGCGCCAATGTTTGTCATCGGGACAGGAGTCAAAGGGGGCGTGCACGGAACGCATCCATCGATGACCGATCTTGATAATGGTGATCTGAAATTCACCACGGATTTCCGCAGTGTGTACGCGACCATTCTCGATCAGTGGATGAGTGCGCCGTCCAACAAACTTTCAAGCAAAGTGCTGGGGCAGACGTATCCGAGTTTGAAGTTCTTGCGGGGATGAGAGGGAAGCGCGGCCGCATGATCGCATTCGCGAGATCGTGACCGGCTCCGCAGATGAGGTGATGCGATTGTTGATCAAAGCGAAGGCCAGTGTCATTTATGACAACAGATTTATTTATTGAGATTGAGGGGCAAGGTTTACGGGCAGATATCGTCCTGCGAAATGCGTACCCCCTGTTTACGGGCAAAGATGGCTCACTTTCGAATCAAATTTGCCCGTAAACAGGGCTATTACGAATGAGGAGATGCATAAGAAATCGCGTTCGATCCGCCGTACATCTATAACCGTCCCAGCCGTTGGAAAGTTCTCTCGGGCGAGTCCCGCAGGCGGCCGACTGCGTTTGCAGAAGAGCGTCGAATGAACGGATCGTGTCGATCACCGAGGACTGTCTGAGCCCCGAGAGGACTTTTCACGGCTGCACACTTATGTATTTCCGCGACTCGTTTCCGTGGCTGTGCCCCTTGTCTCGATGCTCTTTATCGCGCTCGTTTGACTTCCTAGAAACTCCATAAACTTCAACTTCATCACGCGCATTGTCCTCACACACCACAACGGTGAAAATCCAAACATGACCTCGCGATCAAGTCCGCTCTTCTTCACCGCAATCCGAGACTCGCTGCGCGAAGGAATCACCAAGCGGACCGTCCTCCGCGACATTCTCGCAGGAATCGTGGTTGGAATCATCACGCTTCCGCTCTCGCTGAGCCAAGCAGTTGCGATGGGATTGCCGCCGCAATATGGGCTGTACACCAGCATCGTCGGCGGAGCAGTCGCAGCGATCTTTGGTGGATGCAGATTTCAAGTCGGCGGCACCGCCGCGGCATTCGTGATTCTTCTTACGCCAGTCGTTGCTGAATTTGGACCTTCAGGAATCTTGGTTGCATCACTCGGTGCAGGTGTGTTCTTAATTCTCTTTGCGTTCCTACGATTCGGCCGCTTCATTTCTTTTATCCCCTATCCAGTCATCGCAGGATTCACGATGGGCCTTGGGATATCGATCATGATGCATCAGACAGCAAATTTTCTGGGATTGAAACTGATCCCACAACCTGACTATCTTGAATCTTTTTATCAGTGCACTATCAAAATCACGGCTCTTGAGCCCACTGACACCAGTGTTGGAGCGCTGACATTGATCTTGCTGTTCTGCATTCCAAGAATTCATCATTGGTTTCCCAAGTCGCTTGTGGTGCTTCCGATTGTCACAGGCGCGAGCATTCTCATTGGACACTTCTATTCCTCTTGGCAACCAATCACCATTGGATCGCATTTCAAATCAACCATCAATGGAGCGGTGGTGGCTGGATTACCCCAGGATTTGCCACAGTTCATTTTGCCTTGGATGAGTGGCATTGGCACATCGCAACTCGATTGGAGTTTTGCGACTGTTCATACGATGATCAAAACTTCGATTTCAATCGCACTGCTCGCTGCGATTGAAACGCTCATTACTGCGGTTATTGCGGATCGAACAACGCAGACACGACACAATTCCAATGGCGAACTCCTTGGATTTGGCGTGGCGAATCTCATTACACCTTTCTTTGGCGGATTCTGCACAAGTGGCGCCATTGTTCGAACCGCACCCAACATTCGCGCAGGCGGAAGAACGCCACTCGCATCGCTGAGTCACTGCGTTTTCTTATTGCTCGTCATGATGACGCTCGCACCAATCATCAACTTCTTACCAATGGCAAGTCTTGCTGGTCTGTTGATCTGGGTCGGCTGGAATATGTGTGACTTCCAAACATCCATCCAATTCATTCGTGGTGCACAGCGAGGCGATCGCGCGTTGCTGATCCTGTGCTGCGCATTGACTGTCGCCTTCAACATGGTCGTTGCGATTGCTGCTGGAGTTGTGCTCGCATCCGTCTTTTTCATGCAGAGGATGAGTTCAGTATCGACTGTCAATTTCGTGCCCAGTGATGAAGTCGCTGAAAAAAACAAACTCCCACGCGGCATCGAACGATTCTGCATTCATGGACCTCTCTTCTTTGGATCAGCGCAGCGTTCGCTCGAAGTTATTCAGCCTTGGAAGGATGGACTCGCAGCTGTGATTGATCTTGCCGATGTTCCATTCATCGACTCGACTGGAATCCTGCGATTGCGAGAAGCAGTCGACCGACTGCACATTGGCGATCTCTCCGTTGCACTCGCAGCCGTCCAGCCAGACACGAAGGTCGCGCTTGACAATTCGCAATTCTTCGAACTCCATCCGTTTCTCAGAATTTTTAAAACAAGTGCAGAAGCGATCGACGTTTTAAAACACGAACAATCAACTCGTCCTGTCAGCCCGCAGGCCTGACACATCACGCAGAATATTCGTCCGCGCCGAACACTTCTATGCGTACTCCCTCGGGGAGCGCATCCAAAAACATTCGTCCATAATTTTTAGTCATGATCCGAGAATCAAGCACAACGACTCGACCCGTGTCCGTCGCGCTGCGCACGAGTCGACCGAATCCCTGGCGGAATCGAATGATTGCTCGTGGCAGAGTGTCGTCCTTGAATGGATTCCCACCGCGCGCTCTGATTGCTTCGTGGCGCGCCTGAACAAGTGGTGCATCGGGAACTTCAAATGGCAAGCGAGTGATAATCACATTGCGAAGTGCGCGACCTCGCACATCAATCCCTTGCCAGAAACTTGCAACGCCAAAGAGCACGCTGCGCTCATCATCTCGAAATCGCTTCAAAAGCAGGTTGTTTGATACCCCCGCACCCTGCGCATGCACTGGAAAACCAAGCTTTAAAAGTCGAGGCATGGTCGCTTCGACGAGCGCGTTGAGCGAACGGAAACTTGTACACAACACAAACGCGCCACCGTCAGTCTCTTCGATGTGGTGCAAGACACGCTGTGCAAGCACTTGCATATGACCCTCATCGCGTGGATCTGGAATCTGCGGCTCGACGTGAACACGCACTTGCCTCGCGTAATCAAATGGACTTCCCAAGATGAGAATCTGTGGATCAGTGATTCCCAAACTTGCCGCAGTCAGCGCGCAGTTGCCGTGACTGGTCGCAAGCGTTCCAGATGTCAGCACAACAGAAACATCTTGGCTGAAAAGGTGCTTCGCCAGCAGCGGTCCAACATCGACCGCAGCAGCGGCGATGGTGATCTCTGGACGACCAGCCGAAGGACCTCTGCGGCGTGCAGATGAGTTCATCCAGTACACGCACCCAGGCATGGATTGTGCCAAAAGAGATTCACAAGCGAAGGCGAGCCCCGACGCGCGCTGTGCATACGAATTGATCTCGTATGAATCCGCTTCATCAGCTGCTCGTTCACGAACCAATTGCAAAAGAACTCCAAGACTTTTCAGTGGTCCACTGAGCGAATCTGTGACGACATTCGCAGATCGAATCCGAAACTCTCCTTCGCCCCCTTGCGACTCGCGCCAATGCCAAAGATCGCCAAAGAAACCCTCTGCAACACGGCGACAAATATCAATCTGCTTCAATGCGGAATTGAGCGTCCCATCTCCGCCATCTTTCATGGGGATATCGTTGATCGCCCCCCGATTATTTGCAGGATTCCAAAGCGTTCGCAACAAATGCGAAATCGCACCTTCGCTCAGGCGCGCACCAAAGTGATCTGCAGCAACCTCTTCAAGAGAATGCGCTTCGTCAAGAATGACATGGTGATATGGCGGTAAAAAACCTCGGCCTCCAGCTGCTCGCATCGCCAAATCGCTGAAGAAAAGCGAGTGATTGCACACCAGCAAATCGCCACCTTCCATCCGTCGTCGCGCCGCTTGATAAAAACATTTTTCGTATGTCGGACATTTTCGCCCCATGCAATTTCCCGCATCGGACTGCACTTGTTCCCACACATTGTGCGGTGGCATCACAGGCAATGATGTCGTAGTGCCATCACGAGTTTCATATGCCCAATCTTCCAAACCCTGAAGCGCATGACGATCTTCTTCTCCACCGAAGAGACGATCTTGTCGAGAACTGGCAAGTTTCAGTCGACGCAGCGAAACATAATTGCCACGACCTTTGACAAGGACGGTAGAAAATTCTTCTGGAATCACAGCGTTGAGCAGCGGAATATCTTTGTCGACCAATTGTTCCTGTAGTGCGATCGTGTTCGTACAGATCAGCACTCGCTCTTGGTGTTCGACAATTCTGCGAATCGCAGGAACGAGATATGCAAAACTTTTTCCAACTCCCGTACCAGCTTCAACCATCAGTCTTCCTTTGCGATCAAGACACGCATCGATCGCAGCTGCCATTTCGAGTTGTTGTGGACGATGTTCAAAGCCCGCAAGGCGCTTCGCCACGGGACCAGTATCTGAAAGAATAATCGCAGCCTGAAGCGACATCATCCAAGTCTACGTTTGCGCGAATCAATTGGACGAAATCATCCCCAATTGGAGAGCAGAATTGCCAAGTCAGGGCCGCTGACGATTTGGTCGCCGTTGAAATCAGCGCTCCCTGGACCGCCCCACTGAGAAAGAAGGGCTGCGAGGTCGACTCCGTTGACGATTCCGTCACCGTT
>CAMBWI010000083.1 GCA_945871445.1 Singulisphaera sp. GP187
TGAACGGCAACACCCGAAAAACCCTTTTCGACTTCGCCCTTTTCGATCAACTGGCCGACGACAAATTCGATGATGTCCATCGGAATCGCGAGGCCAATTCCGCCGAATTGCCCCTGCCCCAGCGTGCTTCCTCGACCAGTTGCAATCGCGGTGTTCATACCAATCACTCGGCCATAAATATCAGTCAAAGGTCCACCAGAATTTCCAGGATTGATTGCCGCATCGACTTGGATGAAATTTTCATAATCCACTTCTGAAAGTCCCGCGCTGCGTCCGATTCCAGAAACAATTCCAGCACTCATAGAGAACCGAAAATCAAATGGCGAACCGAATGCGAAAACCATATCACCTTGCGTTGGAATATCGATTGATCGTTGCGCTGGCGTCAAATCCTCTGCTTCGATTCGCAGTACGGCGATGTCGGTTTTTAGATCAAGCCCGATCAATTGTGCTTGCACGATTTGACCAGTGTGTAATTGCACTTCGATTTCATCCGCACCATCCACAACGTGGCCGTTGGTCACGATGTGTCCATAGACATCGTAAATCCACGCAGATCCTGTACTGACTTGACGAGCGCCGCGACCAGTTTGCGATCCCGAAGCGCTCAATGAAAGTACGGAAGGCTCGACAATAGTTGCGATATCGCGCGTTGCTTGATTCACTTCCTCCAGCGCAGTGCTGCGCGTGAGTCTGGACTTTGCCGCGACGACTTCTGCGTCAACCTTCGCTTGGCTCAAACTTCGAATCGCTTGCGGAGTTCCCACCAAGACCACCACAGCTGCAATAGCCACGATTGTTGCGGGCAAGAGCGTTTGAATTTTCATTGCGTAGGCTCGACTCGTGAAATTGCAGCGCTGCGATGCTTTAATGTCTCGCAGAATGACGCGCGCTGCGCATCGTTCATCACATATGGATGTTCGCCCAGTTGCCCAGACTTGACACGATCCATCCAAACCTTTGCTGCAGCGATAATTTGTCCGCCAATCTGAGCCGTCGGCAATGCGAATGTAGGTTGCCAAGTGCTCATTCCAAGCAAATCTTGCAGCACAACCACTTGACCGTGGCACGACGATCCTGCGCCACAACCAATCACTGGCACAGTTGTTTCACGCACGATTTGCTCTGCAACTTCCGATGGCGCCGCTTCAATCAGCAACATCATCGCACCCGCATCAACCATCGCACGCGCATCATCAAGAAGCGCAATCGCACTCTCTGCGCTCTTACCCGCCGCGTAATACCCGCCGTGCATTTTCACATGCTGAGGTCGCGATCCAATATGAGCAACCACCGGAATACCTGCGCGACTCATCTTGGCGACTAATCCTGCGAATGAACGATCGACTTCGATCTTGACAAGATCTGCAAGACCTTCGGTCATAAACCGCCCCGCATTGCGGATCGCCTCTGCATCGTCGGCTTGGTAACTCATAAATGGCATATCAGCCATCACAAGCGTTGCAGGCGCGCCGCGCTTGACTCCCGCAGTCAATGCGATCAGAAAATCAAGCGGGGTATGCATCGTGTTTGGAAATCCAAGAATCACTTCGCCTGCGGTGTCTCCCACAAGCAGAACGTGCAATCCCGCAGCTTGCAACCACCTTGCGGTCGTTGCGTCATAACAGGTCAGGCACGCAAACTTTTCGCCACTGCGGACCATCTTCAGCAAGCTGCGCAATGTGAAAGGAACGCGCGTCGTGGCGGCATCGCCTTCACTGCTCATTTCTCCTGCAACTTCTCTTGCAACTTCTCCCGCAACTTGCGCAGAAGTCTGGGTGCCGAGTGTCTTCCTTTTTTCATTTAATTCGGATGTCATTTGATGGGTCCAGTGATGGATGGAATTGAAGCGAGAACTGTGATTAAGAATAGGTCAAATGTGCGAAGCGAAATCAATCTTGTTTTCCCTGGCTCATAAATCTGCCAAATGATCCGCGCATTGGGTTGAAGACCACATTATCTCGGCCAAGCACGAAGACATCTGCGATTTCGACTGCCTCACGAAAAGATTCTTGCGCACGTTCCATATCTTCGCAGGGAGTTGTGATGCGTCCCTGTGCAAGATGCTCCTCGGTCACGATCGCATCACCAGTGACCAGAATTGTCGACGATGGAATCGACAAGAGCAATCCCGCAGTTCCCGCAGTCACTCCGGGAAGCGGAAAGAGATCGACACCATCTGCGATTTGATCTGGCGCGTCCTTCACGCGCCGACCGACTTCCAAAGATGTCTTGACAAAGTCGATCACGCCGCGCGTCTTTGGATCGTTTGATTGCATCTCATCCACTTCTGAGAATCGCTCTACTTCTTCGCTGACCGCAGCGAGCGCTTCGCGATCTGCCGCTGCCATCCACCAATTTGCATTTGGGAAAAGCGTGATCCCTCGATATTGGCCAGGATTTTTACTGGTCAAGAAAACATCCGTGATCTCTTCGCACTTCACGCCAGTTCGAGAATGCATTCGTGGCTGGAGAATCTGTGGCGGCAACGATGGATCAACGATGATCTTGCGATTGCCAGATTCGATCAGCGTGGTTGTGCAGTGCGCCTCACGGACTGCGCCTTTTTCATTCCAAAGAGGATGAGCGCCAAGAGTTCCGATAGAGATGACACGAAATTGCAACATTATTTTCTCGTCTGGTTTTCTCGCAGCAGAATTCAGTCTGCCTGAGTCTCCAAAGCCAATCGCGCAAGTGAATGATTTGGATCACTCATTTTTTCTCCGATCGCGTGCGCAACATTCGGAGGAACAAACGGCTTCAATTTTTCAATTGATCCACCGAACGCAGCGATCTGGCGAATGAGACTGGACGAGAGAAACGCGAAGGCCTCGCCTGTGACAACGAACACAGTTTCGATTCCCGCAACTTGCCGATTGGTAATTGCGAGTTGGCATTCCGACGCAAGATCAGTCACATTTCGAATGCCGCGAATAATGCCAGAAGCATTGCGCGAACGCGCGAAGTCGACGGTCAAGCCGGTATAGGTGGCAATCGTGACACGCGCCGCATCTGGTTCGCGTCGCATAATTTCTTCGATGAGTGGCTCGAGCAGAGCGACGCGTTCTTCGACTGGGAAAAAATCCGGCTTGTCTGGATTGCGGCCAACCGCAATGATGACCTCATCGAAAAGCCGCCGCGCACGGCTGAGCACATCCAAATGCCCCAAAGTCACTGGATCGAAAGAGCCTGGATAGATCGCTAAATGATGTCGTGAAGAGCCGCCAGCCATAATTGTCAAGTGTAGGGTGTCTATAAAGATGGGCAAAGAGGCTTCAAAGCACAATTTTTGAAATCTGCCCAACTTCATTTGCACTGCAAATTGGGAATTCCATATTTCTGTTGCAGTCGGTGAAGTGAACGACTGAGGAGGTAGAAAACGGATTGCGAGTCTCTCGCAAACCGTACGAACAACCCTGGATCGGCCCCGCATCGGATCTGCCTCCCCGAGCGGGGCCTTTTTATTTTTGCTCTGTTTTTACTCTGTTTTTACTTTGACTGATTTTCGAATCAGAGGTTTGCGCCGAAGAATCATCAACTAGATTCCTGCGTATTCAGGATGAAACGCTTCCAAGATGAATCATCGACTCCGGCGGCATTGCAAGTCGCGGCGGCATCGCTTGCGCGCAAATGCGATGCGCTGAAATTTGCAGCACCTGTGGCGTTTACTTACAACCCGCTCGATTATGCGTGGTCTGCACACTGCGCATTTCTTGCGCGCGCGCGAATGAATCCGACTGTTCTTTTCGTGGGAATGAATCCGGGACCATTTGGAATGGCGCAGACTGGCGTGCCATTTGGTGAAGTCGCTTCGGTTCGGGATTTTCTCGGCATCGATGAACGCACTGTGCAAATCGGTGCCCCAAAGCGAATGCATCCCAAGCGACCCGTCGAAGGATTTGCGTGCACTCGCAGTGAAGTCAGTGGCGCACGCGTCTGGTTGTGGGCGCGCGAACGATTCGGCACTGCCGACGCATTCTTTCATGATGCTTTTATATGGAACTGGTGCCCGCTTGCGTTTATGTCAGAGACAGGAGCGAATTTGACTCCAGACAAATTGCCTCGTGTCGGGCGCGGTGCGGCGAGTCTGCGCGCGCTCGAGCACGCGTGCGACGAAGCGCTTGCGGCGGCAATTGATGCGCTGAGACCAAAGTCCGTTGTTGGATTTGGCGCATTTGCAGCAGATCGCGCGCAGCGAGTCATCGATGCGATGCCGCCACGCGCATCAGCCGCCGCTCTACCGCGCGTTTATAAAGTTTTGCATCCAAGTCCCGCGAGTCCTGCGGCAAATCGAGGATGGGCGCCGCAAGTCGATCGACAACTTGCCGCGGCGGGAATTGTCTTTGGCGGGATTTAAGAAGAAGTTGGATTTCGAATGTGTTTCGCACGCTTCCATATCTTGCGGACAAAAATCGCCCGCAAGCGGGCGATTTTTGCCCGCAGCCGAAAGGAAAAAACGATTTCTGCCCTCCGCGGCGAAAGCCGTGAACATAATTGCCTCCTGGAAAAACCCTGACAAGCGGACAGTGCTTGAAATGTAACCCAAGAACGCCCAAAGTCCAAAGAAACCTTCGGATAACTTGGGGATGAAGCAAACCCTATCTCGGGTTTGCGGGCAGAAAGCGACATGTCGTTCGCAACCCCCTGTCTATTGCCTGCCTACGGGCAAAAATGATCCATAAACGAGCGTTTTTTGCCCGTAAACCCCCTATGCCACCACGCGTTATTTTTTCGGCAGCAAACCGCCGAGAATCGCTCTGAAATTCTCTCCAAAGACAAAGTTGTGTTCTGGCAAATCGAGACCCGCACGATTCTGATCGACATGGCTGAAAATAATTTCAGTACGACCGATGTCGATCCATCCTCCACCGCGGTGATCAAATCTGCTGATCCTTCCAATGGTTGATGCGCCCATGTCATCGATGCGATCAATCTTTGCGTCATAGCGAATCGATTGACCAGGAAAAACATCGCTCTCGAAAATTGCCTCGGTGACCTTCGCCAAGATCACCTTCTCTTTGAATTGCCGCACACTGCCAACCAAGATTCCTGCAGTCTGCGCCATACCTTCAAGCATCAAACTTGCGGGCATCATTGGTTGCGATGG
>CAMBWI010000084.1 GCA_945871445.1 Singulisphaera sp. GP187
CTCAGCGCCGCACTGATGAATGCGGCGATCAAGCCAATCACCATCGGCAACCATCCCCCAAGTTGTTCGATCATGCCGCCACTCTTGATGAGCCCGAGCGATTTGTATGCGCACGCTGCACCAAGCGTTGGCAGTGCTAAGAGAAAAGAATATTTCGCAGCTTCGCGTGGTGCCATTCCAGTTGCAAGCGATCCAAGAATCGTCACCATCGATCTGCTTGTTCCAGGAAAGAGCGCGAGGCACTGCATCAGTCCGATTCCAAGCGCTGCTGGAATGGTCAGCGAAGAACCATCACGCCCAGTCTCTGATGAATTTCGCGCACGCGCACGTACCCATGGGGCGAGTGCGATCATGACCACTCCGCCAAGAGCGAGCGCAGCAATGACTGGAGCAGGCGCGAAGAATCGTGCTTCAAACCAATCGCCCAAAGTCATGCCAAGAATCGCAGCAGGAAGAAACGAAAGAAAAAGATTGCGTGCCAATCGCAGATCGCGTCGATGCGTTTCTGCTTCGCGTCGGAGTCGAATCGATGCGAGCATTGCTCGAATCATGCGCACAACATCCAATCGATAGAGTCCAAGAACCGCAAGAACTGCCGCTCCTTGCACGACAATATTGAAAGTGTCGATTGATTTTTTCGCCTCCTCGTTGCCAGCCAATCCAAGCCAGCGCGAGACCAAGATCAAATGACCAGTGGAACTGACAGGCAAATATTCGGTGATTCCTTCGACAATTCCAAGAATGAGAGCATCAAGCGGTGTCATCGTTTGTCTATCGGCTGTTTACTTCGACTTTGTCCCGTGATTATTCGACGTCAGCCACGGCAACATTGCGCGAAGTTGTTTCCCAGCATCTTCCATCGGATGATTGGTGGCAGCTGTGCGATGTGCTGCAACTTTGGGCGAACCCTGCTGTGCATCTTTGATGATGCGATTGGCAAATGCGCCGCTTTGTATCTCTCGAAGGACATCCTTCATACGCGCTCTGACTGAAGAGTCAATCACCCGAGGCCCTGCATCAAGCGCGCCGAAATGCGCTGTCGCAGAAATAGCTGAACTCATTCCAGCGATCCCACGCTCGCAAATCAAGTCTGCAATTTGCTTCACTTCATGGCAACATTCGGTGTATGCCAAGAGCGGGGGATAGCCCTCTTCAACCAAGATCTCGTATGCGTTTCGAATCAGTTCAACTAATCCTCCGCAGAGAACGGTTTGCTCACCAAACAAATCTGTCTCACATTCATTTCGAAAAGTTGTGCGAATGATTCCCGCACGGCCACTGCCGATGCCATGTGCCCAACCAATCGCGAGTGCTTCAGTCTGTTTGGGATCAAGACCTCCTTGATGCACTGCAAGCAAACTTGGAATTCCCATTCCTTGCAGAAATCGTTCGCGCAGCGCAGTTCCTGGCCCTTTTGGTGCGACGAGCACAATCGCACGATCTTTCGGCGCAACGACCTGACCAAAATGCACTGAAAAACCATGCAGAAATCCCATCACTGCCTTTGGGTTCATAGCCTCAAAAAGCGTCGGGCAGACCAACCCGTGAACTTCGTCTGGGAGGGAGACAATCACAAGATCAGCTTTGGCAACGGCTTGGCGGTGATTCTGTGGTTGGAAACCATCAGCGGATGCCATTGCACAGGATGCGGATCCAATTCGCCCTCCAATAACAACGGAAATGCCAGTTTCACGAAGATTCAGAGCGTGCGCTCGCCCCTGATTTCCATAGCCAATCACCGCAACTCGTTGACTAGAAATGGCTTCTGCCCCGAATAGGACATCCGATTTTGCAACAATTTCGCTACCAATCACAAAAAAAATCGTATCAGAGAACAGTTGGATTTGCATTGCCGAAAATCAATGCCATATTCATAGTGTCGGTGCGTTGTATTTGCAATATTCAAGAATCGTGAAGAATTGGACGATAACAAGTTGACAATGGTTGGAACCATCATTCAAGAAGATAATCGCCGGGCGGCAGATCGATTTGCCCCAGTGACTGGTTATACCCGAGTGGTCATTGCTCCCGAACAAAAAACTGCGAAGCATACAGAATTTGAAGGTCATGCATACGACGTTTCGCTGAATGGTTTGCGCTTCGAACTCGACGAACCACTTGAAGAGGGTTCGAGCGTTGATATCGAACTTCACCTTCCCGGACTTCTCTCTTCGATTCGGTCCAAAGCGCGTGTTGTACGAATCTTTGATGAAGATGGCGACAATGGTCCGCGCAGAATGGCAGCGACTTTTAAGAGTTTTCATTCGCCGCTTGATGCATCGCGATTCACGACGCATCTTGGGAGTGGTTACTTCGGCCCAGAGAAGTAATCTGCGATCGTCGTGATCGTTTCTGCACAATTTTCTTTTTGCTTTGACACTCTGCAAAGGAGTGTTGGAATGGAGAATCTCTATTGACAATTGATGATTCCGTCCGACAGCAGGTTGAGAGCACTGTGGGGCATGTCTTTGTAAACCCATCATTGATCAAGTGTGCATTGACGCATGCGTCATTTGTCTCGCAGCGAATCGAGAGCAATGAGAGACTCGAGTTGCTTGGAGACAGCGTGCTTGGGATGGTTGTCTGCGACCACTTGTATGCGCGCTATCCAGATGCGGACGAAGGCGAATTGACCAAGATCAAGTCATACCTCGTGAGTCGGTTGAAGTGTGCGGAGTATGCCAATGAAGCTGGTGTTGTATCACTCGTTGTACTTGGAAAAGGATTCGCAGGTTCTGCGATACCTGCATCGATCGCTGGATCTGTTTTCGAAGCGCTGATCGCTGCGGTCTATCTCGATGGAGGAATGGAATGCGCGCGAAGATTCATTCTTCGATTCGTCGAACCACATGTTGACTTGACCGAGCGTATGGGGCATCAGATGAATTTCAAGAGCGTGCTTCAACAAGTTGCGCAGTCGATGGATGAAGGAACTCCCAATTATTTGGTGGTTGACCAAAAGGGTCCAGATCACGCAAAAGCCTTTGAAATATGCGTAGAAATATGTCGTCGGCGATTCGCAAGTTGTTGGGGTTTGAACAAGAAGAGTGCAGAACAAGCTGCCGCTCTCTTGGCACTTCGCGAACTTGGCTATGCAAATGGCGAAGAGCCGAATGTCCGAATCACTTGGGGAATTTTGCCTGCGAATCAACAAAAAACGAGCGCAGCAATTGCAGCGCAAACAGTCGCAGGTTCAGAAGATCCGTCGACCTCCGCATCCGCCAAACTGGAATAAAACACTGCCCGCTCGCGTGCAAGTTGGGTCAACTCCTTGGCGAGTGGATGTTCGGTCAATGACGCTCGATCTCCCAAATCTATGCTCAGTCGCTTCACAAGCACATCAATCGGCGAAGTCATCAAGACCACGCGCCATCCAATCATTCGAGCTTCTTGCAACAATTGCATGCAAGAAGGATTCGCAGGCGCTCCGCCCCCGACTGCAAGAATGAATGGTGCACGCATGCGTGATGCTTGTTGTTGCAGGAACGCATCTGATTGGAAAAATTTTCGAAGCGCGGCACTCTCCGCATCACGCCAGATTTGTTCACCCTGTGTATGAAAAACATCTCGAACGGATGAAGCACCTAGAAGGCGCAGTGCCAAAGCATCAAGATCTTGGAATGATGAGTTGAAGTGTTTGGCAACCAAATCTCCGACTGTGGTCTTTCCGACACCACGCATTCCAATGAGGACAATTCCTCGCAGGGGCGCAGCGGGAGAGGGATTCACCGCGGGTTGATGCGACGACCAAGCCGTCGCTTGCGGTTGATGATCTTTCGACCAGCGCTCGTCTTCATTCGAGCGAGAAATCCGATTGCGCGGACTTTCTTTCTTCGGCTGACTTTATGTGGGTAATGCATGGCGAGCAAAGAAGTCTAGACGAAATCCTATAAATCACAAGTCCTCTGGCAATCTGCGGAAAAAGAACGTTGATGATGAGCAAAAGTGGGTCTTAATCTGGCAGATGGCGAACGACTCGACCTTCAATCAGGAAGATGACATCATCGGCAACATGAGATGCAAGATCAGCAATTCGTTCCAATCGCTGGGCAATGCTAAGGAATTCGATTGCCATCGATGCAGATTCGGAACTTTTTGGAATCTCTTCACGAGCCCAGACCAGCACGGTCTTGTGAATGTCGTCAATGCGTTGGTCGGAGCGTCGAACTTGCCGACAAAGATTCGCATCTTCGCTGCCCATTGCCGAGAGGACATCCGAGAGCATTGTGCGCGAACCGAATGCAAGGTCAATCAATGATGATGGCAATTCCACGGCGTCGACCTGGCTCAATTTGATGATGCGCTTTGCGATTCCTCGTGCAAGATCGCCGATGCGTTCCAATTCGCCACTGATTCGAATGACAGCAAGGACAAATCGAAGATCTGTTGCCACTGGATGCGCCAGCGCAAGCAAGCGCATGCACTGAGCTTCGATAGAAACTTCCATTTGATCGATTTCGTCGTCGCCTCGGCGGACCGCTTCGGCTGTTTGAAGATTCGAGTCAATGAGTGCATCGACAACATCGTTCACGCGCTGTTCAACAAGCGCACCCATACTCAAGAGTGATCTGCGCAGTTCAATAATGTCATTTTGTAAATTGACTCCCATTGTGTTCTCCGTTGTATGAATCAGCCAAATCGACCAGTGACATAGTCCTCGGTTCGGCGTTCTTTGGGTGTTGTGAAAAGGACATCTGTTGGTCCAGTCTCGACTAATTTGCCTTCATAAAAGAAGGCGGTGGTATCTGAAACACGCGACGCTTGCTGCATATTGTGAGTGACGATCACGATTGTGTATGTCGCGCGCAATTCTCGAATCAGTTCTTCGATGGATGCCGTTGATCGTGGATCGAGCGCGGAACATGGTTCGTCCATCAGCAGAAGTTCAGGGCCGACCGCAATTGCACGGGCAATACAGAGGCGTTGTTGTTGACCACCAGAAAGTCCAAGGGCTGAACTTGTGAGCCGATCTTTGACTTCATCCCAGAGGGCGGATGCACGCAA
>CAMBWI010000085.1 GCA_945871445.1 Singulisphaera sp. GP187
GCTGCGATTCTGTCTAGTTGGGGACAGTGAATTCACTCCGACCACTTCACGCCAGTTGCTTCCCACTGACCGCTCTTCGCACTTTTCAATACGGCGTCGCACACCTTGCCCGTTTCAAGTGCTTCACGAAAAGTTGGATGAGCTGCAGTGCCGTCTTCCAATGACTTGAGAAAGTCTGCGAGGTGATGGATGAATGAATGCTCATATCCAATCGTCAATCCTGGCACCCACCAATTTTTCATGTATGGATGATCGCCGTCAGTGACATGAATCGATCTCCAACCGCGCAGTCTCGACTCATCGCTGTAATCGAAATACTCCAGCCGATGCAGATCTTGAAGATCCCACGACATTGAAGCATTCTCGCCATTGATCTCGAAGAAATACTTCGCCTTATGCCCGCGGGCATACCGAGTGGATTCGAAATTGCCCAGCGAACCGTTCGTGAAATCGCAGAGAAATTCGCACGCATCGTCAATGCCAACATCCTCGATGTTTCCAGTCAGCGTGTGCTTGCGCTTCTTGACGAAAGTTTCGGTGCGTGCAACAACGCGGGAAATTCCGCCATTCAACCACTGCGCCGTATCAATGCAGTGTGCGAGCAAGTCGCCGGTCACTCCCGAACCCGCCGCATTGGCGTCGAGTCGCCAGAGACCTTCTCCACCTTGAGGCAATTCTGGGTTGATCGTCCAGTCCTGCAGAAATTGCGCGCGAAAGTGAAAGATCTTTCCCAGACGACCTTCATCAATGATCTGCTTTGCAAGCGTCACTGCGGGAATGCGCCGATAGTTGTACCAAACAGTATTTGCAACGCCCGCTTTTTCGATGGCGGCGACCATCCGCTCTCCATCGCTGTTGTCCATCGAAAGAGGTTTTTCACAGAGCACCATCTTGCCAGCTTTCGCCGCTGCGATTGCGATCTCGCAGTGCAAATTGTTTGGCGTGCAAATGTCGACTGCATCGACATCATCGCGCATGACAGCCTCGCGCCAATCAGACACGACATGTTTGTAACCCCACGTATCAGCAAACGCTTTGGCTCTCGCCGCATCACGCGCACAGAGAACCTGAAGCACTGGCTGATACTGCGACGAAAAGAAATGCCCAACTTTCTTATACGCATTGGAATGCGTCTTGCCCATAAATCCGTAACCAATCATCGCTATACGGAGTTCTTTCTTTGCGTGGTTCATATTGATTTACCAAGCCTGACCATGCACATCCCGCACTTGAATCATCATCGCAAGAATGTCATTCCATGTCTTGTGACGCGCCATTACCTCATTGGGAAACATGCAACCGTCCCAGCAAATGTGGCCAAATCGCGCAAGCGACCGCTTATTTTCTGTCAGCCAATATCCCGCGACCTTGACGATATCGAGTTTTCCATTTGGATCGTTCGGCAAACAATGACGACCGGTCTTGTCGTGCGTGCCTGAACCATGAACTGTGCCGTCGTTCTGCGCGATATGCACATCGATCGTCCATGGCCGAAGTGCATCGGTCAACAGCGTGTACGCATTCCAGAACTGTGCCTGCGTGTGGCGTGGCTTCAGCAATGCTTGCTTTGGGGCATTGTGTCCAAGCAGATAGAGATATGTATGGGCAAGATCTGCTTGGAAGCCTAGATTTTCTGGCATCCCAACGCCTTCAAGAATTTGCAGCATCGACTTCCATCCATGCATCCCAGCCCAGCAAATCTCCCCTTCCGCTGCGAGCCGCTCTCCATGCGCCTCTGCAATTTGGGTCGCCTCCTTGAAAGTCGAAATGATTTTCTTTGTATTGCCCGCAGGATCTGTTTCCCAGTTCTTTGCAGAGTCTGCTGAATCAATTCGAATGATTCCATAATGACGAATCCCAAGATCGCGAAATTTCTTTGCGATGCGGCAAGACTTTTTTATTTGGCCAAGAAACTTTGTGCGCTCGGATTTCGAACCCATCGCAGATCCTCCACCAGTCGGCGCCCAGATCGGCGCGACAAGCGATCCAATGACCAAATCTTTTTTCGCAACCTTTGCCACGATCCGTTTCAATTGATCGTCCGTCGAATCGATACCGACGTGCGGATCGGATAGAAAAAGGTCAACTCCATCAAACTTGACACCACCGACCGATGCACGCGCCGTGAAATCGAGCATCGCATCAAAGCCGATGATGGGCTCGGCTCCAGGCGCACCTTTGCCGACAAGTCCGGGCCAGAGTGCGTTGTGAAGATTGGGAAGTTGATGAGATGGATTGTGAAGTGTCGTCATGGCTTTGAATTGATATTCGGTGCGTGCGGATTGACTTGCGGACCAAAGTATCGCAGAACGACGAGGTCCTCGGTCGCACTTGTATTTTCATATGTCACGCCACGCAGCGCTGCAGGTTCGGTGACGAAAACTTCATCTTCGGTCATCTCATGGAAGCGAATCAACTTTGGACAATTCAGTTTCAGTTCATTGATCTTTCCTTCGCCCTGCACGACGATGATCGAATTTGCGCCGAGGTCTTTCACTGTCACTTTCCCGCGGGGCGCAACAGTCAATTCCTTCGCTGAAAAATATTGGATGCCGTCGATGCGACCATAGACAATCCATTTGTCCGCATGCGTGTCCGTCTGCGTGTCGACGATCGGCCGAAGAAAATGATTCGACTTGAAGTTTGGATCAAGATTGCCAGCCCAGTCGAGTTGATCAACAATGAAGTCAATGTCATTGTGCTTGTTCTTGGGCATGTCTTTCACCAAGAGTTCTCGCGGCACTTCGCGCCCCTCGACAAGATTCTGATACATGCCAAAGACATCACTTCCCCACTGCGGTTCGTATGTGCACAGCGAACCAGGCGCATGCAGAATTGCAGGCGGAATCAACCAACCTGTGCCAACTTCCAACTGAAATGCACGACTGAGTGATGTGATCTTGTTGTCGCCTTTGTTCCAATCTGCGATGCAGCGGCGAACCTGATCACGCGTTGTGCCAGGTTCCAATCCCATAAATGTGTGAGGAAAATTATTTCCAACATTGTTATGTTGCGGCGGGAAGTAATAGCTCTCGGGCTTTCCTTCACGTCCAACGAGTTTCGCCTGCTTGAAGTTCTGATGCATGTGATGCGGGATCGGTCCCATGTTGTCGAAGAACTTGGAATAGACCGGCCACTTCTTGTACTTCTTCCAGATCTCGCTTCCGACGATCTCCGCACCAAGTTCTGCGACAACATCGCGCAACAGAAAACTTTGTCCATCATGAATGACCGCACTGAGTCCTTCGTTGATTGTGCGATTTTCATTGGCAGCTTCAGTTGTCGAACCGAACCATCGCTCGTCGATTCCACCACGGTGAAGACCGAATGCATACAAATCATCTGGATGAAGTTTCAGTCGCTTGCCAGGTTGCAAAAAAGATCGTGGAACCCACGTCGGAGCAAGCCGCAATAATCCATCGCCAGCGTCAAGCGCAGAGCGTGCTGCTTTCTGCACATTTTTTGTGATGCACTTTGCGGGGCGAGTTGCCATAACTGCAAATTTAGCGTTTGTCGTCAGCCCGCGTCACGAACGCCATATTCTTCAGCAACACGTCGCTTGGATAGCGCTTTACAACTGAAAATTTGGCAGCATTGCAAGCAGGGTTTCTAAAGTCGGCTCTCCCTCGTAGATTTCTTCGTTGCTGTATTCCGTATAGAGATATCGCGTTCGAGCCAAAGTCGCTTGTCCACCAGCGATCATGTCGCCTTCAGCTCCCTGCATATCCGCCCAAATGAAATCGATATCGCCAATCTCGCACCTCTGCGCCCAGTGATCAAGACTTCGCACAGAGACTGTGATTGTTTTCTTAAACTTGCACCACGGCCACTTCTTCGTATGCGATTTAGGCGCACGCAGCAAACCAGATTGATCCAATCCCTGCGGATAGATCGCTTCGACTTGCGCAGTGGCGTCAGGTGGAAGTCCACTGCTGATGTGAAATTCCGCCTTCCCATTTTGTGCACCGATGGCGATCTCGTGGATTCGCAAACGCGGATCGTTGACATTGGACTTCAACACCTTCACTGCACGAGGGTCTGGCTCGAAGGCATGAATCTGTGCCCGAGGAAAAAACTTGAGAAAGGCCGCAGTATGCCCGCCGTGATGTGCGCCGATTTCCAAAATCATTCCGGCATCTGCTCCAATCAGATGAACGACAAACTGACCGGTGATTTCTTCGTTGGTGATCGGCGGGATGAGTTGACTCATTGCAGATGAAAAGTTTATGACAAACAGAGCGTTTGCATGGCGGAGCATCAAGGGGGCGGAGCATCAACGATCAAAGTGAAACAGAGCTTTTCACCGCAAAGCGATAGGAATTGCAGTCGCCTCTTTGGAAGTGTTAGATGCAGTCTTCTTTGATCCTTGCGTCGCTGGCTTGGCTTTCTTCTTTTTGTTTTCTTCAAGTTCATCAGAACTTCCAAGCACACCAATCGGCGGAAGAACGGATATTGATGGAGGAATAATGTTCGCAGGATTGGAGAACGGCAAACTGTTAGACACGCTCAGATCGAGGATCTGACCACCTGCTCCTGTCAGCAAAGCGGCTGTGATCGGCGTTTGGTAAATCGATGTGACGAACGCACCAAGTGTTCCAACTCCATCAACATTGCCTGAAGTGTTAGCGAAGACAGCTCGTCCACCACTGCCAATCATCACTGGAGCAACGCTGAAGAAGACTCGACCACCGACGATGTAATCCACCATTGGATCCGTGATTGTGCCGCCAGTGTTTGTCAAGATTGATCCAGACGCTCGCGCAAGCAATCTGATTAGATCCGAATTGACAATCAAATCGCCGACTGCATTGACATCACCAAGCGTTAC
>CAMBWI010000086.1 GCA_945871445.1 Singulisphaera sp. GP187
CGATGGCTTGCTCTATCTGCCGCTGGGCGATGGTGGCTACACCGGCGATCCGCAAGGTGGAACGCGCAGTCAAAGTCTTTCATCTTTGTGGGGAAAGATTCTGCGCATTGATGTCAACAGCGATGATTTTCCAACGGATCCTGATGCGAATTATCACATTCCTGCAAGCAATCCATATGTTGGAGGTGTTGCAACTGATGATGCGATTTTCGCGCGCGGTATGCGTAATCCATTTCGATGTTCATTCGATCGTGCGACGGGAAAGATTTGGATTGGCGATGTTGGCGGAACTGTGCGCGAGGAAATTGATGTCTTCGATCCACTGACTGACGCAACAAAAAATTACGGCTGGAACTGTGTCGAAGGAACGCTTTGCACATCCAACTCAAATTGCTCTTGCCCTTCGCCATCGCTGACTGCGCCGATTTATGAATACACGCATACGGTTGGACTTTCGATCACAGGCGGCAGCGTCTATCGAGGTTGCGCGATGCCGTGGTTGGTGGGGCAATATCTTTTCGCTGACTATCAGAACAACAAAGCGTGGCGAATGAATCTCTCGACGGGAAGTCCAGTTGTCACAGATGTCACAACTCAGCTGGCAACAATCAGTGGAGTCACCTGTATCGGCGAGGATTCACGCGGCGAGTTGTATGTTGTCAATCACTTGAATGGGACGGTAAAGAGAATCACATCGAATCCTGCGCCACCAGACAGCGATGGTGACGGCATTCCAGACACGTGCGAAGTTCGCGTTGCAGATATCAATAACGATGGTCGAGTTGATGCAATTGACTTGGCACAGTTGCTTGCGGGATGGACGACTTCGGGATCGACCGATCTGAATGGTGATGGTTTCACGGATTCCGCTGACCTCACGATTCTGCTTGCAGATTGGGGCTGAATCAGCTGAGTTTCAATTCGATTTCAGTTGGTGGTATTGATTGCTCGCTCGTCGTAGTCTGTCGAATATGAATCGCAGAACATTTATTCAAACTCTTCCAGTTAGCGTCGCAGTTGTTGGCGGAGCGTTGTCGAAGAGCGAAGCTGCTTCGACACAGGAAGTCGATACGAAGACAACAGTCGGCGGGGGATCAGCATTTCGCCACTCAGTTTGTCAGTGGTGCTATTCATCGATGGATCTTGCGGACCTGACCAAGCAGGCGAAGGCGATGGGCATCGAGTCAATCGAGTTGCTCAATGAAGAGCAGTGGAAAGTTGTGCAGGCAAATGGATTGACGTGCGCAGTTGCCAATGGCCCAACAACAATTTCATCTGGGTTCAATCGAATCGAAAATCACGACGCCATTGTGAAGCGCACTGAAGAATTGCTGCCCAAGATCAAAGCGGCTGGAATTCCAAACATGATTGTTTTCTCTGGGAATCGTGCTGGACTTTCAGATGCAGATGGATTGAAAAACTGCGCGATCGGTCTGAAGCGCATCACGCCGCTGGCGGAGTCGCTTGGTGTGACAGTCATTATGGAGTTGCTCAACAGCAAGATCGATCACAAGGATTATCAATGCGATCACACTGCGTGGGGAGGAGAACTTGTGAAGCGCACAGAGAGTGATCGATTTCGTTTGCTGTATGACATCTATCACATGCAAGTTATGGAAGGCGATGTCATCAACACAATCTCAGACCATCAGTGGGCGATTGCGCACTATCACACCGGGGGCGTTCCAGGCAGAGCGGAGATCGACCACACGCAGGAACTGAACTATGCGGCAATCTGCCGCGCACTGAAAAGCATTGGTTACCGCGGCTATTTTGCGCAGGAGTTCATTCCGCAGCGTGATCCGATGAAATCACTGGCAGAAGCAGTGCGGATTTGCACGGTTTAGGTTTGTGAAAAAATGCCGGGAAATTAAATTTTAAAAACTAGCAGTCCGAATTTGCATTTCATCAGATTGGTGTTACTGTCCAAATACGGAAAGGGGCAACGCCGACAGCCATTGGGCGCTCGGGCGGGCTCCTTCGTGGGGTGGCCCTCCCAGCGCCTTTTTTACGAGCGCCTATTTAAAAATTTACAATTTTTTTCAAACTGCAACCGCGGTTCGGATCGTCAATCAAATCCCTGAATGGATCCAGTGCCGTTGTTTGCATATGGATCCCAATTGCCGATAAATGCTCCGCTGCCATAGGCAGGATTGTCGAGCGCTGGGTGAAAGCCTGATACTCCGCTTGACGTATAAAAGTTCATGCTGCCAACGTGCGGATTCGATCCGAGTGCTTGACCTTGTCCGGACTCGCCACGACCTCCAATATTTCCTTGATACAAATGCCAAGAAGTGTTCATCGAATTTGTGATCGGAGTGACGTAACTGTTGTTTGCATATCCAGGTGTCGATGACGGAGAGTGCTGAATCGGAAGACCGGACAAACTTGTCGTGGTTGACTCGGTCGTGCCCGCGGCCATGTCTGCATTTCCCTGCGGAGGATTTGGATTTGATGATTGCGTGCCATAATAGTGGTAATGCACAGTGGCATTTCCGATTGCGGCTTGTTCGAGCGCTGTGGAACTGAGTTCTCCGCCTTTTTGGTTGAAACCAATTCCATCGGGGGTTGCATTCTCATCAATCTGCTTTGGAGGTCCAGCAAAGGAAGTTGTCGTTTCTTCCTGCGCTTGTGTGGGTTGGACCAAGATGAATGCAAATGATGCAAAGAGAAGTCCAAATCCAAAAGTGGTTCGTGAGATCTTCATATTGGAAAGGGTATGCTGACTCTGCTTCATTTGGAAGCAAGTTTCGCAGAACATTTTATTGAAATGGAGTAAGTAATGTCATCAATCACTACGCAAACAACTTCCAGTCGAGCAACTTCACAGAGTCCATTTCCAATCAGTGGAGTTCCTGGAGATGTTCCTGAAATCGACGCACTTTGCATCAACACGATTCGGACTCTTTCTATGGATGCGGTTCAAGCAGCAAAGTCTGGTCACCCTGGCACGCCGATGGCGCTCGCACCAGTCGCGTACACGCTTTGGCAAGAATTCTTGCGATTCGATCCTGCAAATCCGCTTTGTCCGGGTCGAGATCGATTTGTCTTGAGCAATGGGCACGCTGGAATGCTGCTCTATTCGCTTTTGTATCTGACGAAAACTCAAGCGGTGAATTCGGAGTATCAACTGACAGGCAAGCCGAGTTTGACCATCGAAGACATCAAGGGATTTCGTCAGATCGACACGCGTTGCCCTGGCCATCCTGAATATCACTGGACCAGCGGCATTGAAACGACAACAGGTCCGCTGGGTCAAGGTCTTGCGACAAGTGTTGGAATGGCGATGGCCGAGCGTTGGCTTGCGGCGAGATACAACCGTCCGGGATTTGAACTTTTCAATTATCGAGTCTGGTCGATCTGCGGCGATGGATGCATGATGGAAGGAATCTCTGGAGAAGCAGCCAGTTTGGCTGGACATTTGAAACTCTCAAATCTTTGCTGGATTTATGACAACAATCACATCACCATCGAAGGCCATACATCTCTCGCGTACAACGACGATGTTGGCACGCGCTTTTTGGGATATGGATGGAATGTGCTTCGCGTTTCTGATGCAAACGATATGGATGTGCTGCGACGCGCGTATGCCGCAGCTGCTGCAACAACGGATCGTCCAACATTGATCATCGTCGATAGTCGAATTGGTTGGGGAGCACCGACGAAGGAAGACACCAGCGCAGCACACGGCGAACCACTCGGTGAAGATGAAATTCGCGGAACGAAGAAATTTTATCGCTGGCCAGAAGAACCGAAATTCTTTGTGCCTGACGGCGTGATGGACCACTTCACGAAGGGAGTCGGAGCGCGCGGCGCATCAATGTCGAAAGATTGGAACGCACTCTTTGCTGCGTATACCAAGGCATTCCCCAAAGAAGCCAAAGAAATCAATCAAATGGAAACGCGCAAGTTGCCAGATGATTGGGCAGCTGATCTTCCAGTTTTCCCAGCGGATGCGAAGGGAATGGCAACGCGTATTTCGGGCGGAAAGGTTCTCAACGCAGTTGCAAAGCGCGTGCCGTGGATGATCGGTGGATCTGCGGATCTTGCACCAAGCACCAAGACGCTGATGACCTTTGATGGCGCGGGATCGTTTCAAGCAGAAAGTTATGGCGGGCGCAATTTGCACTTTGGAATTCGCGAGCATGCGATGGGCGCAATTTGCAATGGACTGAACTTGGGCAAGTTGCGAGCGTTCGGCGCGGGATTCCTGATCTTCAGCGATTACATGAAAGGCTCGATCAGACTCTCTGCGATTATGGATCTTCCAGTGATTTATATTTTCACTCACGATTCGATTGGATTGGGCGAGGATGGTCCGACGCATCAACCGATCGAGCAAATCGCAGCGCTGCGCGCAACGCCGCAAGTGTTGCTTTTCCGACCAGCGGATGCGAACGAAGTGACCGAATGTTGGCGAACTGTCATGCCAATGGTTCATCAAGTTGTTGTGATGGCATTGTCGCGGCAGGATTTGCCCACGATTGATCGCACGAAATATGGCGCTGCTTCAGGTGTTTCGCGCGGCGCGTATGTCGTCAACGATGCGCCAGACGGCAAGCCGGATTTGATACTCATCGGCACGGGCAGCGAAGTTGCACTTTGTATGGCGGCACACGATCTGCTTGTGAAAGACGGAATCAAAGTTCGTACGGTCAGTATGCCTTGTTGTGAATTGTTTAATCAACAAGAGAAGTCCTATCGTGATTCGATTCTTCCACCATCGGTTCGCGCTCGCGTTTCGGTCGAAGCGCTTTCGACATTCGGTTGGGATCGTTATGTTGG
>CAMBWI010000087.1 GCA_945871445.1 Singulisphaera sp. GP187
GACTCTTTGCGCGACAGAATGATCCGCGCGAAGTCGTCGCCATCCCAGTCGCCTTTCTGGCCCAAGATGGTCTTGGATTCTCCATCGTGCTGTCCCGCATTGAACTTGAACGCATCATCCTGGAAGGTGTATCCAGTCAATGCACGCGCACCTTCTTTGATGTCGTTTTCGGTGTAGACGTTTCCTTCGCCAAGCACGAAAAGTTCCATCAATTCGCGAGCGAGATTTTCATTCGGTCGTCCCTTGCGACTTTCGTCGTTGTCAAGGTATTTCAGCATCGCAGGATCGCGCAGGATGCGCATGACCAACTGCGAAAAATTGCCGACGGCATGGGTCCGAAACAACCTGTTCTGCTGAAACATGTGATAACTATCTTCGATCGTTCGATATCCAGTTGCAAAGTGTCCATGCCAAAACAGCGTCATCTTTTCTTCAAATGGTCGGCCCGTTTCGATTATTCGTCGAAGCCACCATTTCTGAACTTCTTGCGCTTGCTTGCGATCAAGCCCATCGCGTTGATTTCTCATCTGCTGCACTTTTTCAAGCGCATTTTCATCATTGGACTTGCGCGCTTGCTGCACCATCTGCCGCTCCTCTTCACTAAGCGGTTTTCGAATGTCAGGATCAAATTGTGTATCGCTGATCTCCTCCGTAGGCAGGGATTCAAAATTCAGCAAGTAATCAACTGCACCATCGGGTCCCATCGCAACGAGCGCTTCAACTTGCACAGTTGTTCCGCCGAAGCCTGCACGGTTGAGCAGATGTCTTGCAGTCACTGCATTCCACTGAGACTTGGTGATTGGAGTCATTGAAAGATTGGTCATGGGTTTGTTCGAGCCTTCCATCTCTCTTTGCCTAAATATGCAATGAGTAGGACAAAAAGCAATCCAATTGGTACGAAAAGCATATCGGTTCGGTTCTGCATAAAGCCAAGTTCATAGAACGGTAAGCAGGATGCGATGGCAAGCCAACCAAGCCAGTCGGGGATTTTTCGAAGTCGAAAGAGCAGAAAAAATGGAAAAACAAGCCCATAAAGCACCAACAGCCGCAAATAGGTTTCTTCGCCACCGCCCATCCAATCAGCAGGGGCGAGTCGGGTCATCCAACCCAAAGCAAGTCCCAGAAGTAGCGCCCAAATGCCAGCCAATTTCCAGCGAGTTCGAACTTCCCTTGCATGCGCTCCGATTGTGAAACACAATTGAAATGCCCAAAGCGAGATGAGAGCGAAAGTGATCGTCGGTTCATTTGCCTTGAAGTCCCAAAACGATGCAACGCCAAAGAGTGTTGCTGCAAAGGCAATTCCAAAGACCAGAAATGCATGTCGACTCGGCGACTTTTCAAGCGCACGGTGAAAGGTTAAATCCAAAAATGGGCAGGTCATAAATCCCAGTGCGATGACTGGGATGAGACCAAGTAGTGATTCTGGAGGATTTGTTCCGCTTGTCGGCAATTGCATCAGCGTTTGCACGCCACTGGAGAAAAAATCTTTGCCGATGCATACAGCGCTTGCAACAGTCACGATCACTGCCAGACGAATCCAACCGCGATCGCCAACCCATCCAGCCAATAAAAGTCCAACTGCGACAACCGCAAAGGCAATCGCTGGTTCGAGCATCCATCCTGCGAAGAATGCTTGATACACGATCGTTGCCAGAGAGAACCAGAGACAAACGCCTGCACATCTTTCACGCAGAAATTGTTGACGCGCTGGAGTGAGTACATATCCAAAGGCCGCGCATCCAAGCACATTTGGAATGAGAAACGCAAAGAACCCTGGCCATCCGAATTGTCTCAGCAGTACGAAAGGCAGAAACATTCCGATGCACCATGTCCAACTTGCGGAGCAGAAAAAACCCCAGCCAATGGTGGAAAGTGCGCGATTAGTCATCGTCGCGCTGAATGCTCGGCGGACCTTTCCCCGCCTTCTTTTCCCACGTTCCATTGCCTGCGCGTTCGTACTTCGTAAACCCAAGTCGATCAAGATTTTTGTTCGAAAGTCGCTGGTTGTCGCTGCCAAATTGGATCTGACTTGCAACAGGCACCCGTCGAACAGGCAGTCCACTTTCTGGATGTGCGGTCAGTGCAGATTCAGACATTGTCTGAAAAACTTCGAAGTGCTCACCGTCACTGCCATCGGGTTGCACTACGCAGTAAAGGTAAGTCGGCATGATCAATGGATTGTAGGAACAAGCGTGCGCACGAGGTCACGAGCGCGCACGATGTCTTCGTCGCGGCACGCACCAGATTCGCGCTCGATGATCAGGTGAAGTCCTTCGCCACCAATCCGAATTCGGCTGATACTTGCCAGAAATGCAGGCCAGGGCACGCTTCCTGTGCCAACAGGAACTTCACTTCCCCAAGTTCCAGGGTTCTTGGTCGCAATCGCGTCCTTGATGTGCACTTGTCGAAGCCAAGGAGCAAGAGTTTCAATCGCATCAAGTGGATCGCCCATTGCATACAGGATCATGTTTGCAGGATCGAAATTCACTCCAACCGAAGGGCGATCAAGTTCGTGCAGTGCCTGCGATAAAGTTGTTGCGCTCTCTTGACCTGTTTCAAGTGCAATGCCAATACCGCGTTGTCCGAAAATGTCGGCAATTGTTCGCAGTCGATCAAGCATCGTCGAGCGAATTGGGTTGTCGCTGGCATGCGGCAGAAAACCACCGTGCATCGTGACGAGATGAATGCCAGTCTGTTCCGCGAGATCTGCGACTCGAAATGCGCGATCAAGATTTTCTCCCCACTTCAAATCGCTTCGCACTCCGCCAGTTTGTGCGATTGATTCAAGAGTGGAATAATCTTCACCAGCCATCGAAAGCATCCCGCTAATAACTTCGACTCCCTCGCCGCGAAGAATGTCGATCGCACCTCGCCAAGCTGGTTGATCGATGCAGGGGATGAGCGCAAGTTGGACTCGCGGAATGCCCAAGCTGATAACTCTTTGCGCCAAATCCATAGCGTCCAAAGGCCGTAAACTCCAAGAACAGATGCCTAATTTTGCCATAGAGATGATCTTCTAAAGGACGATGCTATCATTAGCAATCTACGAGACTTGCCAGTGACGACGATTAAATCCGAGATTCATCCTCTGACACTTGCCGAACGATTCGAGGCGTATGTTTCGCGTCTTTCGACTCGCAATAATTTTTGGCATCGAGTCTGCTCTCTGATTTGGTTGCCGTATGCATTTCGTTCGGGCATCTCGATGAAGAGCCTCGGGACCGATCGATTCGTAGCCATCCTTCCATTTCGACGCATTAATCGAAATTGGTACAACGCAATGGCTGGCGCCGCGCTTCTAGCGAATAGCGAAGTGGCGGGAGGTATGTACCTCTTCTCTCGTTGCGGGGGCGAATACATCGTGGTCTGCAAAAAATTGAGTTACAATTTTCTGCGTCCATGCGTTGGACCCGCGGTGTATCACGTTGTCTGCAAAGAAGAATTGTCCCAGAAAATTGCTTCGGGTCAAGAATTTAATATTGATATCGAACTTGAAATCTTGCAGCAAGTGGCTGGAATTGGTGCGTCCAAAGAAAAACGAGTCGGTCGCTGTGATGCAACTTTTCACTGCGCTCCCAAGGCAATGTTGAAGGCACGGCGCCTCGCGCGACGCTGATCTTTTCATTTCATGGAGAAGATCGCCGAGTCGAAGATCGCACATCTCCGTGATTTACTTAACCGTGCAAATGCTGCGTATTACGTCGATGCAGAACCGTTGATGCCAGATTCGGAGTATGACGGTTTGCTTCGTGAACTCGCTGCGCTGGAAGAAAAGTTCCCAGAACTCGATGATCCCGCCAGTCCCACCAAGCGCGTTGGCGGCAAGCCCATCGAAGGATTCGTGCAGATCACGCATCGTCGCCCGATGCGGTCGATCGACAATACCTATGGCATAGATGGATTTCGCGCATGGGCTGCACGCTGCGAGAAGACGCTCGGTCATTCGCCGCCTTTGATTGCCGATCCCAAGATCGACGGAGTTGCAGTCAGTTTGCGTTATGAACACGGCGTTCTTGCATACGCCGCGACTCGTGGAGATGGAGCCGTTGGAGATGATGTCACTGAAAATGTGCGTGCGATTCGTGCGGTGCCATTGCGACTTTCGCGCACGGGCAAACGCGCCCTTGCACCGCCAGATGTGCTGGAAGTTCGTGGCGAAATCTATATGCCTAATGCGGAATTTCACCGCATCAATGTAGAGCGCGCTTTGCGTGATGAACCGCTGCTCGCCAATGCAAGAAATGCGACTGCTGGAACTCTCAAGAGTCTCGATCCTGCAGTCGCCGCATCACGCAGGCTTGCATTCATTGCGCATGGTCGTGGCGAAAGTATTGGCGGTCCACAAATTGATAGTCACAGCGAATTTATTGCAGCACTGAAGGAGTGGCACATTCCAGTCAATCGACTTTCTGTTCAATGTGCAAGCCCTGACGACGCCATCGCTGCGATCGAGTCCTTTGCATCTCAGAGAGCAACGCTTCCATTTGG
>CAMBWI010000088.1 GCA_945871445.1 Singulisphaera sp. GP187
TCACCAATCTCGCCTATGAGAGGAAGAATTGCATAACGCAATGTTGTTGACAGCTTGCGATCGCGTGGACACTTTGATGTCGGCGGCACTGCTTCCATCGGACCGTCAGGCGCGACGACTTCCGCTGGCGGCACGGTCGCTGGCGGCACGGTGGTTGGCGACTGCGCATTGGAACTTTGCGATTGAAGACAAAGAACCAAGGCAAGAAGATTGATCGTGATTCGTTTGATCATGTGTGCCAAGTAAGTCATGGGGCTAATGTTGTACCTCATCTAGAGCGATGGGTTGACCTGCATCCTGCGATGGCAACAGTTGACCTCAACGCAGTATCGAAGATTTATGGAACAACAGTTGGAGCGGTTTATTCGGTCGATTTATCGATCTCTGACGGCGAATTTATCGTCCTAGTTGGACCTCCCGGGCGTGGCAAGAGCACGACTCTGCGCATGATTGCTGGATTGGAATTGATAGGAATTCGCTTTTCCAGCGTCGCGGGCGGGCGCCCGACACATCCACTGCGAAGCGGCGGTTTCATGCGTTTCATTTAGCACCGCGGTGCTGAAACACAAATGGAAGGCTCGTTGGCAACCTCCGCCTTCTCCGCGGAGTAGTTTTCGCTCGTTCAAGTTTTTGATTTGTAGTAGCTATTTTTCGGGGTACCTTCTGAAACAGTTGTGTGTCTAAAACGATTTCTAGGAGCAATTCGATTATGCAAATCAGTCTTTTCCGTTCGTCCCGTACCTCATCCGCCGTGGTGCTCGCCGCCATCTCCGCGGGCTCGATTGCCCTCTCGGCTCTCACGGCCCATGCCGGCACCATCACCGTCTGCCTGGGTGGTTCATGTGACTTCACCGATCCCGTAGCAGCGGTTAGTGCGGCTTTGCAGGGCGATGTCGTCGAGATCGCCGCTGGGACCTATGCGCTGACCCAGACAATTGAGGTGTACGGGAAGGGCATCACGATCCGCGGCGCGGTCGATTGTGGTTGAATGATGGAAGTTGCGTGCGACTTCGACCAGAGCGCAAAGATCATGTGTGGGCCTATGACTTTGTCAGCGCGCGAACAAACGAAGGGCTCGCACTTCGCATGTTAGTGGTGGTTGATGAATGGACACGCGAGTGTTTGTCTATTGATGTGGCGCGCAAGTTGAACTCGGACGACTTGCTTGAACGCTTGTTATGGTTGATGGCGAATCGCGGAGTTCCCGAACATGTTCGCAGCGACAATGGTCCAGAGTTCACGGCTCATGTCGTGCGCGATTGGCTTGCACAGGTTGGAGTGAAGACACTCTTTATTGAACCCGGCAGTCCGTGGGAGAACGGATATGTGGAAAGCTTCAACGGCAAGCTGCGCGATGAATTGTTGGACGGCGAAATCTTTTACACGCTGCGAGAAGCGAAGATCATGATTGAAAAATGGCGTCGCCACTACAACGAAGTCAGACCGCACAGTTCACTTGGCTACAAACCGCCTGCGCCAGAAACAATCGTCACTAGGCCAAACACTGCGGTGTCACGCATGACTACGCAAAGTGTTTGCGAAGTGGGACTATCATACAATGTGGTCTGAAGTACGGGGGAAGGTCAGCTTGTTAGGTGCTTCTATAATAGGTGAATATCACCACTCATATCCCAGCATACGGATTTCATCGTGGAATAATTCTGAAATAGAAGTCCTATCCTCCTCTCCTAAAACATCACGATAGCTCCGTCTGTCTTTTCTGGTTCCTGATTTGGCTCTTGGGAGTTCGAGTTGTTCTGGAATACCGACAAGTTTTCTGATTGCATCCAATTCCTCAGAGAGATTCTCGAACTTGCAAACCTTGTCAACCACGATATTGCCATCAATTGTGTAGTTTCCATAACCCCCTCTCTTGAGAACCATTATTTTATTTGTACTGATAAATTCTTGGATTGTTGGTCTGGGTTCTGATTGATGTTCCCAGTAGTAATAAGATATAACTCGATCCCAAGGATTTCTTTCGAAACAAAATGTGTAGTAGCTGTCCCACATTTCCTTACCAATGAGGGCTATGACTGCATTAGCGGAAATATGATTATAAAAGCGGAGTTTCTGTTTCCCCTTGGTTGCCCACTTAATAGCATCCAGAACACCGTATTGCCATATGGGCGATTGGTGATTTTGAGGTCCAGGGTAGCCTAGATTCCTTCTCGTTTCTTCATCTTCAGCAGAAATTGGGGTGATGATGTCATTAGGACCACAAAACTTGGACAACGCGATCTCGATTGAAGTGCCTGCAGTTTTGTTTGTCTTAATGAAAATGAATTTATACTTATGTGAAATTATCATACGCAGACCTCTAAGTTTTTTACACCTAACGCCCACGCTGAGTCTCGGTGCGAATGCGACGTCGGCTCCTGCGTGATGTTCGCCAGGCCTATCTTTCGAACGGCTGCTGTGGTGTCGGCACACCACAGTACAGACACTTTGTGTGTCTTCGATTAATCGTACGTCCGCACTGAAGACGGACGAGGGTTCCGATATATGCGTCTAATAATTGATGATAGTAATTTTCTGATTTTCTTCATTTTAATAAGACTCCTTGACTTTGAGGCTATGGTTTGATTGGCACCTAACAGGCGAATGTACGGATTTCCGAATAACTGTAACGCGCGGGCATGGTATCTGTTCCGCAGAACCCTATTGAAACTGCCCGCTCTCGAGTCTGTGCGCACTCGCTGAGCTTTCCCCTATGAGAAGTTCCCAGTGAAATTCTGCTTACCTTTGCGCTGAGATTTTACGAAGACATTCGATCGCAGATATCCGGCGTCAATCACAGAGGATTTTCCTCTTGCACGCAAATAAAAAAACCGATCGCCTCGCGTGAGGCTGATCGGTTGAACTCCCCCGACTGGACTTGAACCAGTGACCTGGCGGTTAACAGCCGCCCGCTCTACCAATTGAGCTACGAGGGATCGTGAGCTTGAAAGATAGCATTGCGGTGGGATCCGTCAACTTGGAACGAACTTTTTGTCCTCTGCACGCATCAAAGAACCCTCGATCCCCTGCCACTTGCGCTGAAATGATTTGCGCGTAGAATGCTCGACTCGATCTGGAGACAACACTATGAAGCCTGATATCCATCCAAAGTATTACCCCGAATGCAAAGTCAACTTCCGTGGCGCTGTCGTGATGACAGTCGGAGCAACCGTGCCGGAGTTGAATGTCGAAGTTTGGTCGGGTTCTCATCCGTTCTACACGGGTCAGAAGACATTTGTTGACACAGCTGGTCGCGTCGAACGCTTCCAACGAAAATTCGCTGGCGGATATTTTGCCAAGGGCAAAGATGGCGCCGAAGCGAAAGCTCCCGAAACAAAGAAGTAGCGACTTCGAGTCTGAATTTTTCGACACCGTGCTTTTTCAGGCACGGTGTCTTCTTTTATCCCATCATAAAATCGTTCCAGATACAAAATGTCAAATCCTCCTGACAACCTCATTCGCAAACTTGTTGAAATCGACAACGAGTTTGAATCGCTGACTTCAGCGATGCTTGATCCCATCGTGATGGCTGATCATCGGCGGCTACGCGGCATCGTGATCCGTCGATCTGCGATGAACGAAATGGTGATGCGTTGGCGCCGATGGAACGCGGCAGGAAAAGAATTGACTTGCGCAATCGAACTCGCTGACGAATCAGATGCCGCGATGTCTGCGATGGCACGCGCGGAGCGACTTCAACTGGAGAAAGAGCGCGAAGAAATAATCCAATCGCTCATTCGCGATTTAGTCACCGCCGACGATCGCGCTGTTGGAGAAATCATCTTGGAAGTTCGCTCTGGCGTCGGTGGAGATGAGGCCAGTTTATGGGCTGGCGATCTCGTCGCGATGTATCAGCGATATTGCCAAATTCGTGGTTGGAAATGGGAAGAACTGGAACTGAAAGCTGGCGATGTTGGAGGCATCAGTCACGGAGTCTTCGAAATCTCTGGGCTGGGAGTTTGGAGTTCTCTTGGATATGAAGGCGGCACCCATCAAGTGAAGCGCGTGCCGACGACGGAAGCGCAAGGTCGAGTCCACACATCGACTGCAACGGTTGCGGTGCTTGCGGAACCCGAAGAAGTTGCCAATGCCGTTGATCCACAAGAGGTGAAAGAAATCATGACCACTGCGCAAGGTCCTGGTGGACAGAATGTCAATAAAGTTGCAACCGCTGTTCACTTAATTCATCTTCCAACTGGAATCGAAGTGCGAATGCAAGAGACGCGCAGTCAATTGCAGAACCGAGAAAAAGCGTGGCGACTTTTGCGCGCTCGAGTCTATGAACGCCGTCAAGCCGAAGCGAATGCGCGCCGCGCAGATCAGCGAAGTGCGATGATCGGATCTGGAAGCCGTGCAGAAAAAATCCG
>CAMBWI010000089.1 GCA_945871445.1 Singulisphaera sp. GP187
ACGACAAACGCAATTGCGTACACCGTCCCATTTTCAATGCGATCAACGGCTTGACCAGCAAGGTTGGTGGAGAAAACGATCAATAACAAAGCGAGAACACCAAATTGCTGTACGCCGGGCTTGGAAAAAAATCGCAGAGCGGTGTTGGAAAATCCAGAGAGAATCATCGAACCATCAAGCGGTGGCACAGGCATCAAATTGAAAATCATCAAATAGATATTCAAGCAACCACCCACAACGAGAAACGTTTCCAAATTTCCTGAAAGCGGCTCTGCGAAATTGGCGTATCGAATCACCAGTGCGCGAAGCACGATGCACAATCCGCTCAACAAAAGATTGACGGCTGGCCCCGCTGCTGCGACAACCGCCCATCCGCGGCGACCATGTCGAAAGCGACTCGGATTGACAGGCATCAATCCCCACGCGATTCCCATAATCAAGAGTGCGATAATGCTGAACCACCCCATATGCACAATTGGATTGATCGTCATATGCCCCGTATCGCGCGGAGTGGTATCGCCTTCCCACAAAGCGGCGATTCCGTGGCCCAATTCGTGAAGCACTATGGATGCGATCACCCAGAAGAGCCAACTCATAAGAAGGACCGTCTCGCCACGCTGCCAAAGATCTGCAACCCACCATCCTGTCATAGCCCTTGAGCGTAGCCAAATTTCTGCTACTCTTTGTGGCTCGCAACCCGCCTCCTCAAGATTTGCCGCACGGTCTCGAAACGACATCGAACCCCACGGCGAATCCGGTCGGTCCCGTCCAAATGGACGAATGACTCACCGCAGGAAGCATGTCTTATAGGGAGTCCCCCATATGGTCGTTCTTCGCCTCAAACGTTACGGTCGCATTCACTCACCGTTCTATCGTCTCGCCGCCGCTGACAAGCGCTCACCAAATGATGGACGAGTGATCGAGCAACTTGGCTGGTTCAGTCCAACCGCACCCGAAGGTCAACAATGGAAATTGAAGGCTGACCGAGTCACACATTGGCTCTCCGTTGGCGCGCAACCTTCCGAAACTGTCGTCTCTCTTTTGCGACGCGCAGAAATTGCTAACACCGTTGGTCCAAAGGGAACGCCTTCGCTCGCAGCGGTTCGCCAGAAGGCTCGTCGCAATGCACCGAAGAAGGTCAAGGCCGCAGAAGCTGAGAAGAAGTAAAAAGTTTTTTATGCCACTTCGAATCGACATCCTCACATTGTTCCCCGATATGTTTGCGCCCGTCTTGGGCACGAGCATTGTTGGTCGAGCGATCGCACAAGGATTGCTCGAAGTGAATGTGCATGACATTCGCAAATGGTCACTCGGTCGCGATGCCGGAGGTCACAACAGAGTTGATGATCGACCATTTGGTGGAGGACCAGGAATGGTCTTTATGTGCGAACCGCTTTGCGCTGCGATCGAAGCTGTTGAAGCGCAAGATCCTCGCCCATCAAGGCGGATTCTGCTTTCGCCAGCTGGGTCGAAGTTCTCGCAAGTTATCGCATCGACCATTGCAAAAAGCGAACGAATCATGCTGATTTGTGGGCATTATGAAGGAGTCGACCAACGCGCAATCGACGAGATGAAGCTGGAAGAAATTTCCATCGGAGACTTTGTTCTCTCTGGCGGAGAACTTCCTGCGCTCGCAATCGTCGATGCAGCGGCGCGTTTGATTCCTGGTGCACTCGGTCACGAGGATTCCGCAGCCGAAGATTCGTTTTCCCTGACAAGCGAAGAAGGAAAACCACTTCTCGACTGTCCGCATTACACCCGTCCACGCGAATGGCGCGGACGAATTGTTCCAGACGTACTTCTTTCCGGCGACCATCAGGCAATTGCCAAGTGGCGCCGAGAAGAGAGCATCAGCCGGACGCGCGAACGCCGTCCGGACCTCGACTTACTCCATGGGCAACCACTTGAGGACGAGGCCTCAATGTTGCATCGCTCTGTCGGCCTGTCACTCGTTGGAAAATCTTCCAGCGCGTCATGCTGTTCGGGCACAGTTTTACCCGGGCAAATTGCCCACGAGAGGAATCACACATGAATCGAACCGCCATCATGGAGAGCGTGGAGGCCAAGCACTTGAAGCCTGCCGCAGAAATCCCAACCCTTCGCATCGGTGACACGGTTGACGTGCATTATCGAATCGTCGAAGGTGACAAGGAACGCGTGCAGATTTTCCAAGGCGTCTTGCTTTCCACCAAGGGTCGTGGAGTCAATCGCACGATCACCATCCGACGCATCGTCGCCAACGAAGGCGTCGAGCGAGTCTTCCCTTTGCACTCCACACGAGTCTCGAAAGTGGAAGTTCTTCGTCACGCCGAAGTTCGCCGAGCAAAGTTGTATTACTTGCGCGGATTGACTGGTAAGGCACGACGATTGAAGGAAACTCGCAGAGAATCCGCAGAAACCAAGTGATTTCGCAGCAGGAGATTCGGACGCCAAGTTGATCTCTATGAACGATCTTCGACGCGAACTTTCATCTGCAAGCGCCAATCCACACGCACACCTGCGAACTGATTTGACACAACAACCCCAAGACCCGCCTCCATCAGGCGGGTCTTTTCTTTGGCTCGGCGGCAATCCGCACGATGATCAATGGATTGCATCTGCGAATTTCCCCACACCCAATGATGGCGAAGAATCCATCGCACTTTGTTGGAGCGGCACATTCGCAGCCAACCTTTTCGATGGCGATATACGCAACTGGACAAAATCTGGTCACGCTGCGCTTGAAAAATGGCTCGATGAAACGCTGCCGAAACTGTGCGACATACAACCCAAACCCGGCAACGGAATTCGACGGTTGGGATTGGTTGCGCACCATACTCATCTACTCAGCGATGTCGCTGGACAAATGCGACTCTGGCACAATCGAAAAGATCAGGGGCTGGCCACGATTCTCTATCCATCGGGTTTGATTGCCCCTTCAATGATGAAGGACATCGACGATCATCTGATTCGTTCGATCTCAAATCTTGGACCGCGTTGTTCGCTTTGCATTTTGGAAGACATCGCTCCGCCAGTCGGATCGCAAGATGAAGTGCATTTTCAGCGCGCGCCGTGGGGAACTGGAATCTTGCCCCATGCGCTCATCGAGCGATTACTTGGCGAACATCTTCCCGCATCGACTCCAGTGATCATCAGCACCGATCCGCCATTTTTCTGCTGAAATTTGCAGAAAGCAGTAATTTTCCAAGATCGACCGCTCTTGATTGGCGTCTTTCAAAAATCGGTATAGACTGATAGTGACGAAGCTTGAATGCTTCGCCTAAGGAGATTGAGTTGACGTTGCTTGTAAGCGGTCTTGACTCGAAAGTCTTGGTTCTCAATAAGGTGTACACCGCTTTGCGTGTCGTCAGTGGACGTCGCTGCTTCACGCTTCTTGCAAACAATGTCGCAGAAGTCATCTCTGTCGAAGCTGGAAATTATGTTTCGTACGACCTTGCAACTTGGGCCGATGCATCGGAATATCAGCGTGCGCACGAACACGAAGTGCATGACTGGGTCACGACAACACGATTGGTGATCGCCGTCCCCAAGGTCATTCGACTCTTAGGGTATGACCGATTCCCCCGCGAGCAAGTCAAATTGAATCGACGAAATATTTATGCTCGCGATGCAAACCAATGCCAATATTGTGGCGCGTCATTTTCAACCAAAGAATTGACGCTCGACCATATCTTGCCTCGCGTTCAAGGCGGCGACAATTCGTGGACCAACTTGGTCTGTGCGTGTGTCAGATGCAACGCAAAGAAGGGCGGAAGAACTCCCGCACAAGCGCGGATGAAACTCATTCGTGCCGCAATCAAGCCAAAGAGAAATCCAGCTATCGCGCTTCGCTTGGGAAGCCCGAAGTATCAAAGTTGGAAAGCTTTCTTGGATGAAGCGTATTGGACGATCGAGTTGGAATAACTATCCAGCCATCGCGATATTCAATCCAACCACCAACCCATTGTTGATTCCATGTGCGACCATGCACGAGATCAAACTTCCACGCA
>CAMBWI010000090.1 GCA_945871445.1 Singulisphaera sp. GP187
CGTGGCCAAATTAGGCCGCGAGTGCGTACTGCGTGTTTGCAGACGTGTTTTGCATCCTTTTTACGTGGCCTGGATGCTCCACGACGCGCGACGACAGACCATGCTGGCCGGTCGAAGCCAATTCGGCCCCGATTGTCAAAGATCAACCATAATTATACGGTGTAAGAGACTTGCCTGCATAAAACTTGTTGAATTTACGCCGATATTTTATGTCTCATAAATTGTCAGATGAATCAATTCTGTGACCTATCCTTATTCACTATGACGCGGCTACATGCAATTCTCTGCGCAATTGGAACAACGGTTGCATTGCTCTTGCTTCCATCGTGTGAATTGTCGGATGCCCGTGCTGATGACACGGGGAAGCAGACACAATCAGGTTCCAAATCACAACAGGACACGAAACAAATGACAACGAAATCGGCTCTGCCTTCGAAGCGAACATATTCCAAATCTGGATTTGACATCACGCCACTTTCCAAGGTGGAGGTTGCTGAGTTGGCAAAGAAGTTGAGCCCCGAAGCATTTCGCGTGACGCAGAATTCGGGAACAGAGCCTGCGTTTTGTGGCAATTTGGTTGACAACAAGAAAGATGGAGAATATTGCTGTGTTGTTTGTGGATTGCCGCTTTTTTCCAGCAGTAGCAAATTCAATTCAGGAACTGGTTGGCCGAGTTTCTTTTCGCCAGTCGATCCCGCGCATATCAGCGAGAAAGTGGACAGCGCACACGGTATGGAACGAACCGAGATCAACTGTGCGAGATGCACTTCGCATCTTGGACATGTCTTTGAGGATGGTCCTGCGCCAACAGGATTACGATATTGTCTGAATAGTGCCGCACTTGTTTTTGTAGAGAAAGGATCGAAGATGCCAACGACAAGCGAACCAATCAAGAGTGAGGCCGCATACTTTGCTGGAGGATGCTTCTGGGGAGTCGAGCACATCTTTCAAGAAGCTCCGGGTGTGATCACCGCAGAGAGTGGATATATGCAAGGCACGAAAGAGAATCCAACATATGAACAAGTCTGTGGTGGAGATACTGGACACGCCGAGGCTGTGAAAGTTGTCTTTGATCCAACGGTGATTTCTTTTCGTCAACTCGCAGAAGGATTTTTCTTGATGCACGATCCGACGCAAGTCAATCGACAAGGTCCAGATGCTGGAACGCAATATCGAAGCGGCGTTTATTGTTCGACGCCCGAGCAACTGGCGCAAGCCAAAGATCTTGTTGCAAAGTTGACCAGCGAAAAGAAGTTCGGCCGCCCGATTGCAACTCAAGTTGAATTAGCAAAGAAATTTTATCCAGCCGAGCCGTATCACCAGGATTATGTGGACAAAACGGGTCGCGCTTGTCACGTCGGAAATCCGTGGCCTGAGGTCTTGGGCGCGGCAAAGTGATCGGCTTTGTCGCCAGAGCGCTGATGGAATTTTCTGCGCTGATACTGGCGCAAACTCCATCCGCGCCAGTTCCATCTGCCCCAGTTCCATCTACCCCAGTTCCATCCGCCCCAGTTCCATCTACCCCAGTTCCATCTACCCCAGTTGAGGCGAAAGCAAGTCCGCCTGTTTCAGTATCTGAATCTTCGCTTTACAAGTCGCTCGAATCAGTGCCGAGCGCAATTCGTTTGCGCGAGTGGCATGACCTTCTTGGTGGCGAACCGCATATTGCTGGCACGGATGGCGACGCACGAGAGATTCGCAGAATCGATTTGGCATTTCGCAAGATGGGATTGTCAGTAGAAGTAGACGAATTCTGGCCGCTTCTTTCCAGGCCAATTTCTGCGCGAGTCGAAATCGTCGATCCAAGTGATGGTATCGACGCAAAGCCAGCGAGCCCATCATTGCGTCGTGGCGTGCTTCCAGTTATTGAAAAAAATCTTGCAGAAGATCCAGCGTCTGCTCATCCAGATCTGACTTGGGGATGGAATGCATACAGCGCATCTGGAGATGTCACCAGCGAAGTTGTGTATGCAAATTATGGAACACGCGAAGACTTTGCTCGATTGAAAGAACTTGGGGTGGATGTGAATGGCAAGATCGTCATTGCGCGATACGGCGGGAATTTTCGTGGCTATAAAGCGAAGTTTGCCCAAGAAGCTGGCGCAGTTGGACTCTTGATGTATATCGATCCTGCAGACAGTGGGTTCAAGAAGGGCGATGTCTATCCAACAGGGACTTGGGCGAATGACAGTTGTATTCAGCGTGGATCAATTCTGAGTCTTGCATATCCGGGCGATCCTCTCACGCCTGGAAAGCCCGCTACGAAAGATGCCATTCGACTTGATCTCGATGACATTGATCTTCCGAAAATTCCAGTGCAACCAATTGGATATGGCGCGGCTGGGCAAATCATGGCAAAGATGACGGGCAGCGAAGTGACAGATGCTGCGTGGCGAGGTGGACTTGAAATGGCATATCGGATTGAAGGAGGTACAGCACTCAAAGTGCGAATGAAAGTCGAACAAAAACAAGAAGTTCGTCGCACTGCAAATGTCATTGCTCGTCTGAAGGGGAGCGCAAATGATGGATCGTTTGTTGTCATCGGCTGTCATCACGATGCGTGGGGATTTGGTGCTGCAGATCCTCTTGCAGGAACAATTGTTTTGATGGAAACGGCGCGTGCGTTCGCCGAGTGTGCTGCAAAGGGCGTGTTGCCAAAGAGCGATATCTTGTTTTGCGCTTGGGGCGCAGAAGAATTTGGCATCATCGGTTCAACCGAATGGGTCGAGGCTCACGAAGATGAATTGGCCAATGCGAGTGCGTACATCAATTTGGATATGGCTTCGATGGGACCCAATCTTGGCGTGGGTGCTTCTCCATCTTTGCAGAATGCTGTGGCACAAGCGTGCGGAATTGATCCTGCGAAAGTCGGGATGATCGGAGGCGGAAGTGATCATGTTGGTTTTCTATTTCGATGCGCTGTGCCATCGATCACCATAGGTGCGAGCGGTGCGCCAGGAACAAGCTATCACTCGAACTATGACACAGTTGCTTGGTATAGAAAGACTGTTGGCGAAGACTATTTCAGTGCAATGATCGTGACGCGCGCGACTCTCGCGGCAGCGGTTGCAATAGCAGATCGCACTGTGCCGCCAGTCTCGGCGTTCTCGATGATCACATCGATCCGCAAGAATTGCGCGGATTTGCAAACGGCTCTGGCAACTCATTCCGGAATTCATGCCACGGAGCGAATTGCAGCAGTACAGAAAGTTGACGAATGCTTTGCGAAATTAGAAGATGCCGCTCGCGCATTCGATGCAAAAGTGGCAGGGGCAACTTTTCACGAAGATATTGCGTCGGCACAAATTCTCGCTCGGCGAGCGCGTTCGATTGACCGTGCGCTCTTGGACGCGGATGGGCTTCCTGGTCGTCCCTGGTTTCGTAACCTCACAATCGCTTCAGACCGAGATAGTGGGTACAAGGGGACAGCCCTTCCTTCATTGGCAGATGCGCAGGATGGGGCGGGGGCTACAGCTGCGGCGGCGCAACTTTGCGCCTCTGCGCGTCGACTGGAAGAGATTTTGTTAGAGAAATGACCTTGGAGTCGAAATTTTTAGAAAAACCTCATTTTTCTTTTGGAAATGGCGAAATGGAGGCTATAGTTCACTAGTTTCACTGAACATACAAATACTATATCGAGAAAAAATGCGACTAAAACTTGCTTCCATTATTGGGATATCCGCCATCATCGCTTCGACTGCCTCTGCAGGAGTCACTGCGATCAAACCAAAGTTGGTCATTGGTACTGGACTGGTTTATCCAACCTGCATCGCAAGTGCT
>CAMBWI010000091.1 GCA_945871445.1 Singulisphaera sp. GP187
TTCGATTTGCTTGCGGAGCATTCGCCGCGTTGGTTCCTAGATAATCGCCACCGATGCGAACGCTGCCGCCGCCGGTTGCGCCGTTTGCGTTTACAAGCGCGTTGCCAAACAAGCCGACGCGATCGCCAAAGATGTCAATCGTTCCGCCCTTGCCCGTGTTGCTCGATGCATCAAGAGTTCCATTGACTGCAAGCACTCCGCCCTTGCCGCCGCGTGCTGCGATGCTCTTGCCCACGATCGTTCCTGAAAGATCCATCGCGAGCGAATAGAAATCGCCATTCGCCATGGTCACGCTGCCTTCGCCCGCATCAATCGTTCCAGTATTGGAAATCGCGGCCTTTGTTCCAGCACCAGAACCATCAGCTCCCATTTGCGATCGGCTGACTGTGACCATCACGGGACCAGTTCCATCTTGAATAAAAACTTTATCGCCAGCGCCCATCGCAACATAGCCATCGCCCACATCAATCGTTCCGCGATTGGCGACATACTGACCGACAAGCGCGACTGACTTTGCTTGAATGAGACCTTCGTTGGTCACTTCACCAACAAGATTTGTAAAGCGATTTCGACCTGCAATGAAATCGCTGTTACTCATCGCTCCTGCAGCAGCGAAGAATCCGCCGACATTAATCACAGCACCGCCGCCAATTCGAAAACCCTGCGGATTGACGAGATAGACAATACCGTTTGAAAGCAATGATCCGTCGATACGAGTCAACTCGGAACCCGTCACGCGGTTGAGCACACGAGAGCGCGAGTGAGGCTGAATGAACTGCATGATCTGGCCTGCCTCGACTGAGAGGCGGTCGTATTCGATGATCGCGCCATTGCTTGCGCGAACAATGAGACGATTTCCATCTTGGGAAAAAGAAACATTTCCGCGTCGCACGCGCGCACCTTGGGCTCCACCTGCATCGGCCAAGCTGGTGATCACCAACAAGCTCGCGCAAGCGAATGCCGCAACATTCAGCGACACTCGCAACCAAGACAAGCCAAAGGCGGTGGAGATGGAATTAGAATTTGTTTTCTTCATGGCGTTTTTCTTTTATGATTTCGAATCAGTAAATAATTGAGGCTGAGAACCAGAACTGACTGCTTCCGCTTTCGATATCAAGTTCATCAATGGAATTGAGAGCCCAAGCCCAATCAACTCCGATAGCAAGATTGTCAAGTATCGAAAGATCAAGACCAAAGCCGGCGCTGTACATCGGGGTATTGACTTCGAATTGAAACGAATTGCTATTCGTGACTGTTCCGCCATCAAAGAATGTGCTGAGCACAAGATCCCAATCGGGGCTTGCGCCACTTGTGCTGTCTGGTGCCCAACGGAATGGTCGATTCGTAAATGGAAAACTTCCTGTCGGCGCGGTTGGAGAAAACATGCGTGGAAGATGCAAGCGATATTCGACTGTGCCAACCAATGCGCTATCACCTGCATTGATCGAAGTTGCAAATCCACGAACTGTGTAAAGGCCACCCATTGTGTACTGCGCAAGTGGAGTCAATCGATAGTCAAAGGCGTACTGTCCACGGAGCGAGCCAAAAAGTTCGTGGACTAATGGCTTGTACATCGTCGAACTTTTCCCCCACGCTGAATCAAACAACGGATCGAGATAGATCGAACCATAAATCGATCCATTGATTGTGGTCCAGTTTGGAGAAGTATCTGTGCGCCCAAGATTGTCGAGCGACTCTTGATCTGCATTTGTTGCTGTATATGACGCGCCAAGGCTGCCTTGGATTGCCCAAGTTTCTCCAATGGCCAGTGCGTCAAATGTTCCAGAAAGGGTTACAAAGTTTGCGTCGCCTGTTGTTTGAAAGAGCTCGTTGTTTGTGTAAGAATTCCAGGCTCGCGCAGAACCATCGAAGTCGAGAAAGAAATTACCCTTTTGATAGAAGGTCCAAATCAGATCTCCTTGAATTCCCCAGTTACTGCCGTTGAAATCTTCGCCAGCAAGACCAACATCGGATGAGTTGTAATTACCCCAGTTTCCCGTGACTCTCCAACGAAGATTTTTCATCGACCCGACGCGCGCATCGTAATAGCCACTGACGGACTGCGTCTCTGTGAAACTTGCAGTCTGATACTCAACAGCGAGAATGTCATCATTATTGGAAAGCTGTGTGGCCAAGATTCCGATTCGTTGCTGCCAATAACTTGTTTGCTCAGTGCCTGTGTTCGAGACCGATCCATACACATCGAAAACATTTTTTTCTTGGACGTAATAATCCAACACCACTTGCGCCGATGATGGCTCGCTGGTCACAGCTGCGCTGACAGTACGACCAGGAAATCGGCTGAGTGAGTACAGATAGTCGTCAAGTACCGTCTTTTCAAGCAGATCTCCTTCGTTGATCGGAGATTCTTCTTTGACCGTGGCTTGCATTGCGTCGTTGACTGACTCCTCATTTGAGTCATTACGCGCGCCCGAAGTGATCGTACGCACACTGCCAACTTGGGCAGCAACAACACTCACTGTGTTTGGGGTATCCGAAGTCGGCGCAGCATCCATGATGCACGCAACACCGTTGACACCAGTGGCATTGACTGTTGCAACAACTGCTTTCTGTATGACAACTCGCGCAGAGTCCGTGAGAGATCCCTTTGTTGCTGCAAGTTCGGCGAGAGTCAGCGTGACCGAAGCGGCGTTAGTCGAAGCACTGCCTGAATAACGCAACCCTTCTGGCGTAGAAGTTTGATAGAGCTTCACAGATGTCTGCATCAACTGGTCACTGCTTGGCATACGAGGGTGATTGGCTGGCTGCAACTGAAAAGTGAATTGAGTGGAGTGCGAAAACAAACCTTCATTGGACCAAGTTGTTGCTTGCGGTTTGGGATCCACCTCTGGCTTGGGCGGAGCGACAACTGGCGGAGTGCCTGCGGCTTGTGAAGGCTGGATATTGCTTCCTGGTTTTCGCGAATCTGGAACGGCTGGAATTGCAGAAGGTGAGTATGACTGCGACAAGGCTGTGGTTGCCATACAGGCAGTGACCAAAACAGCCAACAAAGAGATGTGAAGGCCTGGCCGGTTGCTTGTTCTACAGAAGAACAAGTCCTTTTGTGACTGAATTTCCATATCTCAATTCCTTACAATTTAATTGAATTTGTTCGATAAACCAATTCAAAAAATTGTACAGAATTACTCTGATCTCCGCTTTGATGAGAGAGAGAGGAAACAGAAAACTTGAACTTCGTCGATACTTCAATCATTCCGGACATCCCCAGTTGCTGAGCAAAGTCGTGAGATCTGGTCCGCTGACTACTCCGTCTTGACTCAAGTCAATCGTTGTCCCACCCCAATCTGCAAGTAAAGCTGAGAGATCGACACCACCAATACCGCAACGAGTGTCAAGCACATCGCGTCCAAGAATGCCGCTGGTCGTCAGAACGGAGTGACTTGTCCGACCTCCGTAGTATCCAATGCCTGCAGTAGAAGGAGCATTTCGGCACCATAGCCCGTTGCCGCTTTGAATTGTCGAGCGCTTATCGTCAATGTATGCAACCATGTTGGAAATGTTCGCAACATGTCCGTCATAAAAAAGAGTGACGGGACGACTCATAAGGCTTTCGTTGTATCGACGGTTGGGAGTTGGAGCTCCTTGATTCCAGTTCTTTTCGAACATGAGAGTCTTCAGTTCGGGGTACGCCGCACCCGCCAGATTTTGCCTCGTGAATGCAGTTGCGAATGTCGGTGCTTGATATCCACCACTCGTGGCTGGACGAAGCACTTCAGGACTCCACATTGCGGCAGCGGACATCATGTAACT
>CAMBWI010000092.1 GCA_945871445.1 Singulisphaera sp. GP187
GCGATTTATCACTTTTACAAAAATCCAATCATGATCGTTGAGGGCAAGGGTCAGTATCTCTTCGATGAAACTGGGCGGCGCTATCTCGATGGCATCGGCGGAATCGTGACTGTCAGCGTTGGACACTGCCATCCCGAAGTCACTGCGGCAGCGAATGCACAGAACGAAACGATTGTGCACACCACAACGCTCTATCTCAATCCGCAGGTCGCACTCTTTGCCAAAGAACTTGCCGCGAAGATGCCTGGTGATCTGAAGGTGTGCTATTTCGTCAATTCTGGCTCGGAAGCAAGTGATTTGGCGATCACGATGGCACGAGCGGCAACTGGAAATTATGACGTCATCGCGCTGCGAAACGCATATCACGGAGGAAGTCCAGGTGCGATGGCGTTGACATCGCATCACACTTGGAAATTCAATGTCCCACATTCATTCGGTGTGCAACACGCACTGATGCCTGATTTGTACCGCGGTATCTATGGCGCAGAAGATGCGCAAGCAGGAAGCAAGTACGCAGCAGATGTCAAGAGTCTGATCCAATATGGAACATCTGGCCAAGTTGCCGCGTTCATCGCAGAGACGATCCAAGGAGTGGGCGGCGCAGTTGTGATGCCTGAACATTATCTACAGAACACATATGCGCATGTGCGCGCTGCTGGCGGCTTGTGCATCGCAGACGAAGTGCAATCAGGATTCGGACGTACTGGAACACATTTCTGGGGATTCGAAACTCAAGGCGTCATTCCCGACATCGTGACGATGGCCAAGGGAATCGGCAACGGATGTCCACTTGCTGCGGTTGTCACCACGCCGGCGATTGCGAAGTCGATTGCAAATCGAATTCACTTCAACACATTTGGAGGAAATCCTGTTTCGTGCGCACAAGGACGAGCAGTGCTGCGAGTGATCGAAAAGGAAAATCTACAGGCAAATTGCCTTAAAATCGGCGCACAATTAAAGGCGGGATTTGCTGCGCTTGCCAAGAAACACAAACTGATTGGCGATATCCGCGGACTTGGATTGATGCTCGGTGTCGAACTTGTGAAAGATCGAGTGACGAAAGAACCTGCGAGCGCCGAATGCGCAGCGGTCTTTGAAAAGTGCAAAGAACTTGGACTCTTGATTGGCAAAGGCGGCCTTGCTGGCAATACCCTTCGAATCAAACCACCGATGTGCATCACATCAGCTGATGCGGAATTCCTGTTGAAGACGCTTGATCTTGCGCTTGAATCGGTTGCATCGTCGTGAAGCCAACACTTGAGGTTCCCGTTGACTCCATCGCAGGTGCGATGATGGCTGCGCCCTTTGCAGATCGACTTGAACTCTGCGACGATCTTGCAAGCGAAGGGTGGACTCCAACGATGCAGTTGGTTCGTGAGGCACGTGCGTCGACGAACACATCGCTCGTTGTGATGATTCGACCTCGTTTGCATGGATCGATCACATCAATGACGGTTGCTGGTTTTACCGCAACGCCACAAATCATCGACGCATCGATTGGTGAAATTGAACGAGCAGCAGCTGCGGGAGCTCATTCTGTTGCGATCGGACTGCTGACCGCTGATGGTTTTGTCGATATGGATGCGTGCGGAAAACTTTCATCAGTTGCCCGCAGCGCGGGTCTTGAAGTTGCATTTCTTCGAACCTTCGACTTGCTGACTGACCGAACACGTGGAATGCGCGATATTTCCGCTCTTGGAATGAAGCGAGTCGTGACTGCTGGAGTCTTGGGATGGGATGCATCTGTCGCGACACTCGAACAACGAATTGCAGTACTCGCAGTTGACGCACGAAATGCAGCGCAATGGATGGGTTCGAATCAAGCTGCTGTCGAGATCGTTCCTGGCGGCGGCGTGCGTTCGTCAAATGCCCGCGACTTTATGCAAGTCTCGCCACATCTTCATGCGTCGTGTCGGCGTGGCGGAATCATCAACCGCGAAGAACTGAATGATTTGAAAAATCAAATGGCGCTTGGAATCACAAACTGAATTGCTGAAATCCGAAGTCACTTTCCCCAAGTTGTCATGCAATACTCCAAACCACTTGGAGTGCAATTAGGATTTGCGGCAATTGCCTGCGGTGACGCGCTTTCTTGCAAACCCATCAAACAAAGCGACATATCAAGTGCTTGTTGTTCGGTCTTGGGCATCGACGATGCGGGTCCTGAAAGACCAAGTACGACGATGCGCTTGGGATCTGTCACGCACGAGTGCATCATTGAATCATCGACAAGTTCGTGATCTTGCAACTCGGTTACAGAACGACCTTCGCCCCAGTTCGCAGACCATTGCGCAACGCACCAACATTCTGGACATCGTTCTGAAGGAGAAGAATCGTTGCGATACAGCGCGATGACCAATTGCACATCTGGAACAACAGGTGTCGCTTGAACAAGTTGAACTCCCGTTGAATGTTCGGGTGTTTCAGCAACAATGATTTCTGCAACGGGCGCAACGATCGGCGGAGTCGCGGACTGCATCTTCGCGATCGCCGCGATCACAATGCACGCTGCGATCGCCACAGAAGCCCATCTCATTCGAGCAGCAGATTTTGCGCGAGCCACGGCAAGGCTGGTCAACAGATTTGATGACGAATCACCGCGCGTCACAGAACCCAATTCGCAGTCACGATCAAACTGCTCAAAGTCGCGAGAAATTTTCAGAAGCTGTTGGATTTCTTTTTCGTTCATTTACAAAACCTCATTCCATGCTTTGAATGAAAGGCGCTTTCAAATATTCTTCGCCTTTGAGGCGTCCTCTGCTCGGCGATTCTGTGATAAATCGATGCCTTTTCCGCGCAGAAAATCGGCAACACGCGCCAAAATCGCTCTCTTTCGCTCGTGCGCTGTGCTTGGCGAAACCCCAAGTTGGGAAGCAATTTCTCGCTCAGAACGATCCTCGGCAACTGCGCGAAGAATGGCTCGGTCCGCTTCGCCAAAGAGAGTTGTCGGATCGGTTCCTGCGACAACGCTTCGAATGACTTCGATTGCGCTGGCCAAAGTGAATGCGTGCGATGGATCGTCCATATCGTTTGCAGGCAACCATTCGTCGCCATCAGGAAGTTCGCCAATGCGACTGTTGCGCCCCTTCTCTCGCACATTTCGGAGCCAGATAATCGACGCAACGGCATACAAAAAAGTGGAATGTTTGGCACGCGTGGGGTCGTAGCTTCCAGATTCTAATGCCTTCCAGAATTCAATCCATGTTCTTTGGGCAAGTTCTTCTGCAAGATCTCCGGGAATTGCTCCCTGCGCGCCGCCGCCATTCACTTTGCGCTGAAAAAAACGCAACAACCCCGGCGCGAATCTTTCGTGCAATTCTGCAAGCGCACTTTCTTTCGCGTCATCGGGTTGATTCTGCTTCATAGAACGTGTCAAGAATACTCATCCTTGATTGCAGCGAAAATTTCCGCAGCAAATGCGAATGTCAGTATCTATTCGAATAGTCCCGATGATCGGCTCGACAGAAATTGCGATTTCAGTAACGTTCTCCTTGTGACCTTCCCCCCTGAAACCAAACCAGCCGAGACTTTAGTATTCGGCGCAATTCAGGAGGACACTCATGGCACGCAAGCGACACAAGGCGGAAGAAATTGTCAACAAACTTCGGCAAGCGGATGTTGAGTTAGGCAAGGGATCTACGGTGGCATCGATGTGCCGGATTCTTGGCGTGACGGAGGTGACATACTTTCGTTGGCGCAAAG
>CAMBWI010000093.1 GCA_945871445.1 Singulisphaera sp. GP187
GGGCGACTGCGTTGCATTGAACCCATTGCACGAAACAACAACGATTCCACCGACAAGAATCACACTCCACTTCAATACATTAGAATATTCCACTGCGCCCTTTCTATGGTTGTCCCATCGTCGATGTCGACATCTACTTCCCATCGGCCAGACATATGGAAAAGCATTCCCTCAGCACGACACATTCCTGACTTTTCCAAAATAATGGTCGGAGCCACATTCATCCCGTGAGCGTGTTCTGGCATCTGCGCATCAACGATCACAGATTTGGGCGATACCTTGGGATTGAGCGTGGACTCGATATTCAATTCAATTGTGAATCTACGTCGCACAATTGGCAACTCTGCTTCTCGATCGTTGACCAATACTCGCCACTTCACTCGCCACGATCCATCGTTGCTCAGAACTTCTTGCCACAAATTATCCGTCGGACTCTTTGGATTGCTCCCCTGCTTCATCACAGCTCCAGAAAGTGGCAAAGCAAGAAATGCGATCATCAAGAACATTGAAACTTTGCGAATGAAGATCATTACTGCACCACTCCTTTGGCTTTCGGATCGACAGAACTATCTGTCTTTTTGCGGATTTTCAGCACCTCGTCTGCTGTTCGCGCCCGCGTATACGAGCGTCCCAAACTGAATGTCATTTGCCACTCGCCGTTGGCGCCAAATCGCTGTGCGCGATGGTTGCCGCTATCAACGACATACAAATCTCCATTTACACCAAGTGCCGCTGCGCCTGGCAACCACATTTGGCCATCAGCAACTCCGCGAGAACCAATTCGATGAGTGCTTCCATTACTTGCCCAGCGCACAACAGAATCTCCCCAGGAATCCACAACAACCCATTCGTTGTTGGTCGCTGAGATCAATCCAGTTGCGAAGGCGACATCTTGAAGTGGTCGACATCCTGCTGTGCTCCAAGCGTTTTGTTCCCACTTGAATTGACAAAGCATTGCAGGGCGATCGAAAAGAACTCCAACACTTCCATCCGCTGCAACGGCAATCGATTTTGCGCGCGCAGTTGTATCGGGTGCCGCAATTGGAGCCGTTGATGCCGTGCGCAATGAAGAATCAAGGGTGACAATGCAAGGACCATCATCGCAAAGTGCGTAGATCGATCCATCTGCAGCGCGCGCAAGCCCTGTGATGCGAGCATCCGTTGGCAGACCCATTCGGTCGTACGAACGCGTCTTGACGAGTTTCGCCATAAACGGTTCGAAGATGATCTCCTTTGGAGGCGGAGTCAACTCCCACAGTGCAAGCCTGCGATTGATCCCATCGGCAACGAGTAATCGCTTTCCATCATTCAGCGCGAGCAGCGCATCGACTTGACCAATTTCGTGGGGTTTTGCGCCTGCAGATGCAATGTTTGTGACATGAAGTGGCTGACCCCTCGAGAGATCAAAGACAACAATGCTGCAAGATTCTGGATCATGCATAAAGAGGCGTTGCCCGTCAAGTGTTGCTGAATTGCCGAAATGACTTTGAACACCTTCTAGTTTCGGCAGGACCAGTCTGATATCTGCAGGCTCGGCTGAAAGTCCAGGCACAAATGCTTGAACGCGCCTCTCGAATGGTTCACACACAACTGCAAGAGGAGTTTTGATTGCGCCTCGATTGACATCGACGCAAACTGCAATCGCGCTGGGATAATGCACAGCTCCTTCACCATCGCGAGGACGAACTGCGTGCTGTCCATATGCAAGTTGTCCACGACCTTGCAAATCCTGCCGAGCAACTCTGTGATTGAATTGATCAGCAGTAAAAATCCATTTGCCATCGCTTGCCACCCCCATAGGATTATGAAAGAGACCAGGGAAAGGTCCACGGCCTCCCCATGATGTGAGAACTGTTGCTGGCGCCGAATCATCAGCAATATCAAGAACGAAAATCCTATTCTGCTCGCTTGTCGACACGACTAATTTCCCATCGCCGCAGAAAGCAACTCCAAATGGAAATCCAGGAGCGCTGTTCTTAATCTGAAATGTATTGCGGGAAATCCGCCGGATTTCCTTGCCCGTCAGCGAGCAGATCACGATATCTCCAGTTGATTCATCAACGATTGCGATGCACGGAGAAGATGGTTTGCCCGTCATACCCACTGCGATTTGTCCAGGCGCACGAAGCGGAGCATCCGTTACAAATTTTTCTTGCCAAATTCCAAGCGGGGAATAGCGATCAATACAACCTCGACGACGATCACTCAGCAAGATCGAATCATCTGCGAGTAAGGCAACTCCGCTTGGTTGCAATAGTTTTTCTACGCCAGTTGTTTCTGAGCCAGCGGTCTTGATCCGCCAACGCTCGAAGCCATCTTCGGCAGAAAGTCCAATCAATTGCCCTGAAGCATCGGCGACAACAACCAATCCATTTGGATTGATTGCGCACGCAACAGGCGATTCGATTCCACCACTCTGCCAAGTGAATGTGCCAGCCAATTCGTTTGATGATGGAACTGCCTGCGGGACTTGCTGGGCCAGAATTATTGCTGCAATGATATTTTTAAACAGGTATGAGGCGATCACGCAGAGAAGTCTAGTGCGCTAATCTTGTTGTGATGCTTGCAACCCACTCACTTTGGCCCCTCGGCACTTTGCCATTTGCTGGGCTTTTATTGGCAATCGCAATCCTGCCTTTGATTCCAGCCACTTCGCACTGGTGGCACTCGAACCGAAACAAGACGATTGTCGCAGCAAGCTGCGGATTCTTGACACTTCTCTTTCTATCACTCACAGAGAATGTCTCTGCTGCTGGGCATATTTTCCTGCACACGCTTATGAGCGAATACATCCCTTTCATGGCTCTCCTTGGGTCGCTCTATATCGTTGCGGGTGGAATCGCCCTGCGCGGCGATCTTTCAGCATCCCCGAAGACAAACACAATCATCATTGCAGTCGGCGCCCTGCTTGCCAGCGTGCTTGGAACAACAGGCGCAAGCGTCCTGCTCATTCGCCTGCTCTTGGATACGAACCGCGACCGCACTCGAGTCGCGCACACAGTTGTCTTTTTCATCTTCCTTGTTTCGAATGTCGGAGGGTTGCTTCTTCCTATCGGCGACCCGCCGCTCTTTCTTGGATATTTGCGCGGCGTGCCATTTTTCTGGACTCTGCAAATGTGGCCGCAGTGGTCATTCACAGTTGGTTTATTGCTCGCAATATATTTCGGCATCGATTCGTGGATGATTCGCCACGAAACTGCAGAGGCGATTCGAAAGGAATCCAAGGCTCGTCATCGAATCCATATCAGCGGACTTATCAATCTTGTTTGGCTTGGAGGAATTCTGGCATCGGTCATTGTACTTGTTCCTGGCCGACTCTTCCCAGGAACTTCTCAAGAAATTCCCACCTTTGCTCGCGAAGTTGCAATGTGCTTGTGCGGTGGACTGAGCCTCATCACCACACCTCGCGGACTGCGTGCGATCAACAAGTTTTCCTGGGGTCCGATCTTGGAAGTTGC
>CAMBWI010000094.1 GCA_945871445.1 Singulisphaera sp. GP187
ATCAAATGTCAATTATAAATGCTCCGATTGTGGTGGTTGTTGGTGGCGGGTTTGGCGGCGTTGCTGCAGTTCAAGCTTTGGAGAAAGCTGCCGTGAATGTGGTGCTGATTGACAAACAAAACCACCATCTGTTTCAACCTCTGCTCTATCAGGTTGCCACTTCCGTGCTGCCACCGTCCAACATTGCCTTTCCCATTCGCCGAATTTTTCGCAACCAAGAAAATGCGTTTGTGTTCAATGACGATGTGATTGGCATTGACTTGGCATCGAATCGACTTTTGTTTGCAAACAATCGAAAATCTCCTTACGACTATCTCATTCTGGCTGCAGGCGCAGGCACTAGTTACTTTGGACATGATGAGTGGGCGCAATTTGCGCCTGGGATGAAGTCACTCGAAGACGCTACGGTGATTCGAAACCGAATTTTGCGTGCCTTTGAGGACGCAGAGGCGGAGACTGATCCAACGGCTCTGCGCGCGCATCTGACATTTGTAATTGTGGGCGGCGGAGCAACTGGAGTGGAACTTTCGGGCGCCATAAAAGAACTTGGGGTCGATTCAATTTGCAAGGATTACCGCCGTTTCGATGCGAAAAGCGCACGGGTGATTTTGGTCGAAGCGAGTGATCGCTTGCTATCAAGTATGAGCCACAGTTCATCCAGTTCGGCGTTGAAGGCGCTGGAAAAAATTGGTGTGGAAGTGCGACTGAAACAATCGGTGACCAATGTGTGTGCCGACTCGGTTGAAATTGATGCTGAGCGAATTTTTGCCAACACTATTGTGTGGACCGCTGGTGTTCAAGCGAATTCGCTCGGCGCTTCATTGGGCACGCAATTGGACCGCAGTGGTCGTGTGAAAGTGGAACCTGATTGCTCCGTGAAAGGTGCTCCAAATGTTTTTGTGATTGGCGATATGGCCACGGTGACTTGCGCCAAGACTGGCAAGCCCGTTCCAGGCGTTGCACCGGCCGCTCAACAAATGGGAAGATTTGTTGCGAACATTATTTCACGAGAAGTCGCAGCTAAAAATAAACAAGCAAAGCATGCGGCCTCCAGCCACGCAAGCGCAAGCACGCACACTTCTGATAGCAACGCATCGCAACAGAAAAACGCATTGGCACAGCGCGGTGTCTTTGTGTATTTCGATAAGGGATCAATGGCCACCATTGGACGAGCTCAGGCCGTGGCGGAAGTTGCGGGCTTGAAATTTCACGGTTTCTTGGCGTGGCTCGCGTGGTTGTTTATTCATCTATTTTTGCTGGTGGGTTTTAACAATCGTATTTTGGTTTTTCTGTCGTGGGGAATTTCGTACATCACTTACAGCAAAGGTTCGCGCATTATCAGCGGCAATCCCCATTCAAATGTGGTGTCACCCGTTGGCGCGGATGTTGGAAATTCTCCTGCAGAGCGCCGTACTGCCACAGAACAGTTAATTCGACGTATGCAATAGTTTGGATCAGCGTGTCGCTGTGATATTTTTATCACGCACTTTTCTCTTTCTGCACGCCCGATGCAAATTTGCGCAGTAGAAAAAGGAGGGGATCGCTAGACTCAATCTCTATGGCTCATATTCACGAGAAAATAGATTTCACGGTCGCAATCTTTGTCGTGCATCAGTCGCGTGTTCTGGTCATTCATCACAAGAAACTCCAGAAATGGTTGCCGCTTGGTGGGCATATTGAACTTGATGAAGATCCAGAACAAGCCGCACTTCGAGAAACGAAAGAGGAGAGCGGGATTGATGTCGATTTGATCGGTGAGCGTCCGCCGACGACTGGGCCGGGAACGCGCGCGCTGATTGGTCCGCGATTCTTGGACATTCACCGCATCAATGAGACGCACGAACACATTGGGATGATTTATTTCGCACGGCCGAAAAACCAGAATGCCGCTGCGCAGACAACGCTTGCGCAAAGCGAGCACAATGCCATTCGTTGGTGCACTTCGCAAGAACTCGACGCGCTCGATCCGCCGATGAGCGATGCAGTGAAGTGGTATTCACGCGTAGCGATTGAAGAAGTGAAGTAGGTCGGATTTTATCCGTGCTCTCACAGTCCAAGCGCATTGGGAGTGCATGCAATAAAAACGATGTGGTCTTTATGTTGATGGGTTTCGAACGCAAGACTTCTCCCAGCGTCACTTTTCTGTCTTAGAATGATTCTTATGAATCACGCCATCGAGTGTCCGCGCTGTGGTCAGCACCTCGATGGCAACGTGGCTGCAGCGCAGGCGAGAGGCGAATCGACTGGAACGTGTACCGAATGCGGGCTTTTATTGGAGTGGTCGAAACTTTACGAGCAAAGAGAGTTTGCGCCTTGGTTTGTGGAGAAGCAAAGTGCTCATCGTTGGTTACTGCGCCGCGTTGTTGGCACGCTGCTGCGTTGCCTGCGGCCATTTTACTTTTGGTCTGCGATTGATCTCGCAATGCCAATCTCGCGTCGCGGAATGATTGCCTTTCTTATTGGTGTCGCCGTCCTGCTGCATGGCGTGGCTGTGGTTCAGCGCTGCGGGATATTCGACTGGAAAAGTACTGTGTGGGCGTTTCAAACGGGGAGTGGCAATCCGATGAACTACTTCGATGCTTGTGCAGACATTGCGCTTGTCATCATCAGCCCAGCGGAGTCACAGCGTGGGAGTTATATGGTGGAACAAATACGTAGGCAAGGGGGCGGACAAGTCATGATCGTGGGAAAAACGATTTATGGTTTTTTAAATCCACGCTACTCCACCATGAATCAATTTTTGTTTGGAGAAGAGAAATTTTGGTTGCAGAATAGTTTGTATCGCCAAAATCAACTTCGAACCGTCATGATTGCGAGTGTTGCAATCATCTTTGCTCCACTCGTATTGCTCATACTCCCAGCCTCGCTTCAGCGATCTCGTATTCGACCGCGACATTTTTTGCGTCTCGTCGTGTACTCGACTGTGCTCACAGTGGCGGTGTATGCGATTTCGTTCCCACTCAATCGATTGGGGGCCTACGAAGCGAAGAGCATGCATATTCGCACCATCTATGAAGAACGAAACGTATCGCTCATCCTGCTCATCGCGACGTATCTGCTTATTTCAGTCTGGATGACAGCGGCAGCTGGTCGTTACTTGAAGCTCACGCATCCCGTGGGTGTTGGCATCGCGTGCAGCACGATCGCTGTACTTGTGGCAATGCTT
>CAMBWI010000095.1 GCA_945871445.1 Singulisphaera sp. GP187
GCCAATCCGTCGTCTGCGCAGATCGAGCTTCCGCGCCGTCGACCAGTTGCTTTAGCTGCAAGCGGGCTTCCAATTCTCGCCACGCCAAAAAGTGATTGGATTGGCGCATCGACGGAGGCGGTTGGGCAGAATCAAGATTCGCTCTTTGAGATTGAACCAAGTGCAGGGAGCACCAGCATTGCAATCATCGACGGCAGTGATCGCACGGAAATCCGCTTCGAAGGGGGATACAACTTTCTTCAGGTCTATTCGCCGACAAACGCAAGTTTTGTATGTGCAGAGCCAATGACAAGTGCGACATCTGCATTGACAGATGGACCAACCGTCATCGCATCAGGTGAGCGAGCCCAAGCGATTTTCCAGATACGCAGAAAACTCTGCTAAATCTGCTATTTTGATCGGCGATGGCAATTCAACTCGAAGGAAAAGTCGCGATCATCACTGGAGCATCCAGCGGAATTGGCGCTGCCACCGCACGCGCGATGGCGAAGGCCGGAATCGATGTGGTGCTTGTAGCGCGTCGGCGTGACAGGCTTGAAGAAGTTGCGAAGTCAATTCGGGATCTTGGACGAAGAGCTCACATTGTTGTCGGTGATGTCTCCGACGCCCCACATGTCAAGATTGCACTCGACGAAGCCGAGCGTCACTTTGGCAGATTCGATATTGTCTTTGCAAATGCGGGCTATGGAATGGAACGCCCAGTTCACTTGATGGAAGACACAGAACTACGCGCAATGTTTGAAGTGAATTTTTTCTCGTCTGTTGCGTTGCTGCGCGAATCTGCCAAGCGACTCTGCGCAGCAAAGCGATCTGGACATCTCTTGATGTGTTCGAGTTGCCTCTCGAAGTTTTCGATGCCAGATTTTGGTGCATATGCAGCATCGAAAGCTGCTCAAGAAGCAATATGCAGAGCGATGAGATTCGAACTGGCCGCTGATCACATTGAAGTCGCAAGCGTGCATCCTGTGACGACAGCGACTGAGTTTTTCGAACAAAGTGCGCAGCGAAGTGCAACTCAGGGGGGAAGCGTTCACGAGCATGCGCCCAAGTGGATTGTGCAGTCTCCAGATCGAGTTGCCAATGCAATCGTTGCATGTTTGCGCAGACCAAGATCCGAAGTCTGGACAAGTCACATCGTTCGATTTTCCAGCGCTCTCTTTACAGCATTTCCTTGGATTCTCGATTCGATCCTTCGGCGCGAGGTCAAGAGGCAGAGGCGCCGACGAGCGCACAGTTGAAAGTCGACCGCCAAAGTGCCGTGAATGGGTATTCTTAATCTTTCAAATTTCGCTTTTCCTTCGATTTCAACTTCATAGGAGCATCATGGCAATTCGAGTCGCAATAAACGGTTTTGGTCGCATCGGTCGTTTGGTCTATCGCATTGCTTCGCAGCGCAGCGATATTGAAATTGTCGCAGTGAATGATCTTGTTCCTGCAGACAACCTTGCATACTTGTTGCGATACGACACTATGCACGGACGCTTTGGCGAAAACGTGCACGCCCAAGGCGAAGAAATCGTCCACGGTGCTCATCGAACCAAGTGCACTGCGTTCAAGGATCCGTCGCAGTTGCCGTGGAAGGCAATGGGAGTTGATTACGTGATCGAGTCCACAGGTTTTTTTACGGCCGCCGAAGATGCCAAGAAGCATCTCGATGCAGGATGCCGTCGCGTGCTGATTTCCGCGCCGACCAAAAGCGAGAAAGAAGTTCCGACGCTTGTATATAAAGTCAATCACTCTGCGTACAACCCAGAGAAAGACCGCATTATTTCCAATGCGTCTTGCACCACGAATTGCCTTGCGCCGTTGATCAAAGTGATTCTTGATTCGTGTGGGCTTGAAGAAGGATTGATGACAACGATTCATGCAGTCACTGCAACACAGCCAACTCAAGATGGTCCGAGTAAAAAAGATTGGCGCGGTGGTCGCAACGGATATATGAACATCATTCCAAGTTCGACTGGTGCAGCAAAGGCCGTTGCACTTTGCTTGCCCGCGGTCAAGGGAAAGTTGACTGGCATGGCCTTTCGCGTGCCGACGGCGAATGTTTCCTGTGTCGATCTCACTTTCCGATCCGAGCGCCCGACATCGCTGGAAGAAATCACCAAATCTATGCGTGCCGCCGCTGCGGGATCGATGCAAGGTGTGTTGGGTGTCACTGACGACGAAGTTGTTTCGAGCGATTTCATCGGCGATTCTCGATCGTCGATCTTCGATGTGAAGGCATCCGTGCAACTGAATGATCGATTCTTTAAACTTGTCTCTTGGTATGACAATGAATGTGGATACGCCAATCGCTGCATCGATATGGTTGCAATGATGGCATCGAAAGATGGCGTGAAATGACTTGCGTGTTCGGCTCTTCTTCTGAAAGACTTCACTTGAAAAACATTTTTACTATTGTGCCTCTCGTCTTCGCGCTTGAGGTCTTGCCCCAAAGCGCTTTCGCGCAAACGCCTCCTGCGTCTCCCGCGGTTCCCGCGCCTCCCACGCCGCCAGTCGATGCGGCTCCTGTTGTCCAACCACCGAAAACCTCGGCGGTCGAAAAGGGTGCGCTGACAATTGTCGCGGATCGATCGGGCCGAATTGCATCATCAAAGAAGACACTCGTCCGCTTCGAACCAGAGGCGTTCAGCGGAGTGGTCACAGTTGTGAAAGTCGTCGCACTTCCAGGTCCAGTCAAGGCGGGCGCGATCATTGCCGAACTTTCTGGCAAGGACTTTGAAAAGACTCTCGCCGACCTTCGCATACAAGTTGCCGAATCAGTGGAGCGTCTTGCATCACAAGTTGAAGAGCAGGCAGTTTCTCGTGCCGCTGATGCAACAGCACTCGAGCGCGCTGAACGAGGAGTCTTTCTTGCCGATCAGAAATTGAAATTGTCGCGCGAATATTACTTTGCTCGAGATCTTGATATGGCTTCGATTCGCTTTAAATCCCAGACAGACGGCCTGAAAGATCAAGGCGACGAACTGACTCAGCTCGAGCGGATGTACTCGGATGCCACTTTGGAAAGCGAAACGAAAGACATCGTGATTGGTCGCGCTCGGCGTGCGATGGAGCGTGGTCAAACGATGTTCAAGTACAGCACGAAGGATTATGAGTTGTTCTTGGCAGTTGAACATCCCAACGA
>CAMBWI010000096.1 GCA_945871445.1 Singulisphaera sp. GP187
AGGAGCAGCGGATTTCGAACCCCGCGGATGGTGATCACATCGACTGGGCGCGCGAGGATTGCAGCGAGGTCCTCGCGAAGTCCCATGAATGATCCAAACAAATCAGTCGTTCCATCTGGAAAGTCGACGAGCACGTCGACGTCGCTTCGAGCCGGGTCAAAATCTTCACGAGCCGCTGAACCTACGAGTTCCATGAACGACACTCCATGGCGCTTGCATGCGGCGCGAATTGGATCGAGGTTCTTCGCAACAAGGTCAATCATTGTTTCAGTCTAGTCCAAGGTGGCATCGTGCAACGACTCGATGAACATGCGGCGGCGAATCATCCGACCCCCTTGGTTACGGGCAAATCGTAAGGTTGCAGTACTCCGATCTGCCCGTAAGAGGGGGTCCGCAAACGGCGTGTCGCTTTCTGTCCGTAAACCCCAAGCCGTAAACCCCAAGCCGTAAACCCCAAGCCGTAAACCCCAAGCCGCAAACCTGAAGCGGTAAACCTGAAGCCGTAAACCTTCTAGGGAAAACCCGAAGCGCTGTCGGCCGTAAAGACTGTCGGCCGCGAAACGACGAAAATCAGCAAACTTCCACTTCGCAAAAAACCTTATTAAAGCGGTTTGAATCGGATTTTCGCAATTCCAGTTTCTGTAAAAGAAATATGGACTTTGCCCGAATTGGGACTATATTTTCACGGTAGGCAACCGCCTGCATTGGTTATCCTTCCGGCAAGCCTTCCGGCAAGCCAAGAAAATTTGTCTTATGTCTAAACGCGGAAGATATTCGACCCTCATTTCCTCAAGCGCCTTCGCCATTGCGCTTGCTGGCATTGCTTCGTTCGCTTTCGCGGTGACACCACCGCAGACCAAGGCGGGTCAACCTCTGCCAGGTTTGACGGCGAATCAAGCTTTCCAATTTCAAGTGGGCAAGGAGTTTTACTCCACTCCGCTCACAGACGCACAGGGACTTGGCCCAGCATTCAATCAATCAAGTTGCGTTGATTGTCACGATAATCCAATAGGCGGTTGGGGATCAACAACCGTCACTCACTTCAGCAATGTTGTTGGAAGTAAATTCAATTTCCTCGCAGAGCTTGGTGGACCTGTGATGCAACAACAGGCGATCTCCGATGAGTGTCGCGAGTTCCTGCCCTCGCCATCAGTCGCCAACCATGTTCGCCAACGAGTCACGCCAAGCGTTCTTGCATTCGGTCTCGTTGAAGCGATTCCGGATTCCGCAATCATCGCTCTAGAAGATCCAAGTGATAGCAACGGCGATGGCATCTCTGGTCGTGCGCACCGCGTTCAGCCTCTGGAAAATCCGACAGGTCCACTTCGCATTGGGCGCTTTGGTTGGAAGGCGCAGATCGCAACGGTTCTCTCATTTTCTGGTGATGCCGCACGTACGGAGATGGGTCTGACGAATCAAGTTGTCGGGCAAGAAACTGCCCCCAACGGCGATGAGGCTTTGTTGGCATCGTGTGACACCATTCCAGATATTGAAGACCAGCCAGATAGTCACGGTGTCACTTTCGTCGATGGAGTGACTGCATTTCAGCGCTATCTCGCACCGCCACCACAATCACCTCGCAGTGGAATGACCGGCGAAGCACTTTTCAATCAAGTTGGATGTGTCAAATGCCATGTGCGCGCGTTCACCACATCCAACGATCCTGCGCTCGAAAACGCGCTTCGCAACAAGACCATTCAGGTCTATGGCGACTTCCTGCTTCACGATATGGGCGCACTCGCTGACGGCATTCCCGATGGACAAGCGACGGGCGTCGAGATGAAGACACCGCCGCTGTGGAATCTGCGAACTCGACCTGCGATGTTGCACGATGGGTCTGTCAACTCTGGAAGTTTTTCGCAAAAGGTCACCGCTGCGATCAACGCACACGCTGGCGAAGCTGCAGCATCTCTTGCTGCGTTCTTGGCACTTTCGATACCGCAGAAGGCACAAGTCGTTGCGTTCTTGGCGTCGCTTGGGCGTGATGACTATGACATTGATGGCGATGGTTTGATCACAGTGCAGGATTTTTCGCAGGTCATTCTCAACAGCGCAGACACCAATGTCACCGCCGACGAGGCTTGGGCCGCTGCGGACCTGAATCAGAATCACCTTCTGGACTCTGACGAAGTCGAGCAACTTCGTCTGATGCTTGGAATTGCCAGCGATTGCAACCAAAATACCATTGTCGATTGGTTGGAGATTGCAAATGGAAGTGTCGTCGATGCAAATCTCAACGGCATACCAGATGAATGCGATCAATCTATTTGCACCCGCAAGGCGATACGAGTCGCTGGCACTGGCGGTGCGATTCCAGATGATTCTTCTATAGGTCTGACCAGAACCCTGGTCATTCCTACCCTTGCTGGAAACCCAAACATTCAGTCGAGGCGGGTGACGCTGAATATCAATCACACTTGGCTCAGCGATCTGACGATCACGCTCAAGCGCGGCACCGATGCCCCGGTCACTCTTTACAGTCCATGTGGCGGAGCGAACGATGCGATTGGCAAGTATCTGCTTGTCGATAGTGCGTGGGAAGGCGCTCCTGCAACGCTTCAACTCATTTGTGATGGAACGCTGATTCCCAATTCAGGTGGATCTGGAGACACGGCATTTCGGATTGCTCCTGGAACATATCGCCCAGCGCAAGGCACGGCAGCAACTGGATTTTCCACGATGCGTGGTCAGCCAATGGCGGCGACATGGACGCTGAAGATTGTGGACAATTTTTCCCACTCCGGCGACACGCCAGGCGGAACTCTGACGGATTGGTCAGTCGAAGTTCGATATGACGATCCGACTCCCACCAACTGCGATGGCGTTGGTGGATCAGACTGCGTTCAGATCGCGAGCACTCCTTCGCTGGACTGCGATCACGATGGCATAATCGACACGTGCCAAAGTATGGCTTTGGATTGCGATGCGGATGGAGTCAAGGATCGCTGTCAGATATTTGCAGGTACAGATTTCGACTGCAACGCGAATGGCAAATTGGATTC